>NZ_JBHJQP010000099.1:0-29832 GCF_042262625.1 Streptomyces sp. NPDC056347
GGGGGGGGGGGGGGGGGTGTGTGGGGGGGGGGGGGGGGGGGGCTCGGCGGCCCCCCCCCCCCCCCCCGGCCGCTTCATCGGCGGAGCTGTTCCAGCGCTCCGGCGACGGCCGCGAGGTCCGGGCCGGACGCCAGCCCGGCATGGTAGAGGCGGAGCTGGTTCGCGCCGAGCGATGCGGCGTGCGCGGCGTCCCGTTCCAGCGTGGCGGGGCTGCCGCCCATGCCGCTGACCACGGAGAAGTTGGCCGCCAGCACCCCCGTACGGCCGGTGAACGGGCCGAGCACCGCTTCGCGCGCCGCGTCGCCGCCGGTGCAGGGCAGCACCACGCCGTCCGCCACGGAGAGGATGTGCGCCGGGTCGACGCCGGTGTTCGCGCCGGTGCGGTGGGGCTCGGGGTCGGCGTGCAGCAGCACCTGGAAACCGGGTTCCGCCGCCGCCCGCACCGCGGCGACCGCGTCCTCCTGGAGCGTACGGGCCACCTCGCCGCGCCACCGGAGGGTGGCGGCGGCGAGGCCGGCACCGAGGAGCTGTTCGATGCCCTCGCGGCCGACGGCCGTGGAGCCGGACCCGGCCCAGACCGGTTCCAGCGCGGTACGCACGGCCGCGGCCAGGGCGTCGGCGTCCAGGCCCGCTCCGGCGTACCCGGCGCGGCAGACGGCGCAGAAGCAGAGCGACATCAGGTACTGCGCCGCGTCGCCGAGCCCGACGCCCGAGGTCTTGTCGTGGGCATGCAGATGCGCGAAGCCGTACCAGCCGCAGGACTCCAGCTCGGTGCCGCGCGCGCCGCCGCGCACCGCGGCCTCGGCGGCCAGGTCGGTCAGGTAGGAGCGGACCTCGGGCCGGGCCACGCACGGCGCCCAGGGGTAGCGGTCGCCGTACGCGTTGACCACGGAGGTGTCCGGGTGTTCGGCGCCCAGCCGGGAGTTGTGCGCCAGCACCACCCAGCTGTGCACGTCGAGACCGGCGCCGGTGAGGGTCTCGGCGGCCTCGGCGAACGGATCGTCCGAGGCCACCCAGGTCTGCTCGTGGGGGCGCAGCTCGCGCCCCGCCCAGCGTCCGGCGTCCGGCGGGTAGAGCACCGCGGCGTACTCGGCGGTGACGATCCGCCGGACGGGGTGACGGGGGGTCAGCGCCCGGGTGGAGTGGTAGGCGGCGGCGAGCGTCACCTGCTGGATGCCGAGATCGGCGAGGCGGCGGGCGGCGTCCGGGTCGCCGACGACGTCCCAGGGGTAGAGGAAGGCCGAGGTCCTCACCCGCGGCTCCCCTGTCCGAGCGGCTCCGTTCCGTACTGCTCCAGCACGGCCCGGCCGCGCGCGAGGATCGCGGTCAGCTCCTCGACATGGGCGGCGGACGGCTCGGTGAGCGGGGTGCGGACCGGGCCGACGTCCAGCCCGCCGAGCCGGACCCCGGCCTTGACGAGTGCGACGGCGTAGCCGCGGCCCTTGGCGCGCAGCTCCACGAGCGGGCGGTAGAAGTGGTCGAGGAGCTCGCCGGTCAGGGCGTCGTCGCCGGACTCCAGGGCCCGGTAGAAGGCGAGCGCGATGTCGGGCGCGAAGGCGAAGACGGCGGAGGAGTAGAGCGTGATGCCGATGCCCCGGTAGGCGGGGCCGGTGAGTTCGGCGGTGGGCAGCCCGTTGAAGTACAGGAAGTCCGTGCCGGGCCGTGCGGTGCGGACCGCGCTCACGGTGCGCTGCATCAGGTCGAGGTCGCCGTAGCCGTCCTTGAGGCCGATGACGCCGGGCGTCCCGGCGAGGGCGACGACGGTCTCGGGGGTGAAGACGGCGTTGTCGCGCTGGTAGACGATCGTCTCCAGGGAGGTGGCCGCGGCGAGCGCGGTGTAGTGGCCCAGCAGCCCCCGCTGGTCGGCGACGACGAGGTACGGGGGCATGGCGAGGAGCCCGTCCGCGCCCGCCTCCTCGGCGATCCCGGCGTACTGGATCGCGAGCGCCGTGCCGTATCCGGCCCCGGCGACGACGGGCACCTCCCCGGCGGTCTCCTCGACGGCCGCGGCGACGACCCGGCGGAACTCCTCCGGTGCGAGCGCGTGGAACTCCCCGGTGCCGCAGCAGGCGAAGACCGCCGCCGCGCCGGCGTCGATGCCGGTGCGCACATGCGCGCGGAAGGCGTCGAGGTCGACGTCCCCATCGGGGCCGTACGCGGTGACGGGGAAGAAGAGCGGCCCGGCGACGCGGGTGAGGCGGGCGGCAAGAGGGCTTGAGGTCACGGGCGCTCCCTGAGCGTTCAGGCGTGCACAATTCTGACTGGCGTCCACATTCGTGAACGACTGCACGCTAGGCCAGCCCCCTGGCGCGGGTCAAGGAGCAGGTCGGCGCACCGTCGCCGAAGCGGTTCGCGGTTTCACCGACCCGAGACGCCCTCCGCCGCGCCACTTGACTCGGTACGCCGACGCTTCCTAGCGTGTCCATGGATATGAATGCCGTCCACGCATTTGACGTCCACTCAAATGGCGTCCAGGCCGAGGAGATCCGAGCGTGCCCGCTCCCCGCACCGTCCTGCTGACCGGCGCCGCCGGCGGCCTCGGCACCCTGATGCGCGGGCTGCTGCCCGGGTACGGCTACGCGCTGCGGCTCTTCGACGCCGCCCCCGTCGAGGGCGAACCGGACGCGATCACCGCCGACCTCGGCGACCGGGAGGCGCTGCGCGAGGCCGTACGGGGGGTCGACGCGATCATCCACCTCGCGGGCATCTCCCTGGAGTCCTCCTTCGACAAGATCCTCCGGGCCAACATCGAGGGCACGTACCACCTCTACGAGGCCGCGCGGGAGGAGGGCGTGCGACGCGTCGTGTTCGCCTCCTCCAACCATGTCGTCGGCTACACACCCCGGCCGCTGCCCGGCGGCCCGCCGGTCCGGTCCGACGCCCCGCGCCGCCCCGACACCTTCTACGGCCTGTCCAAGTCCTTCGGCGAGGACCTCGCCCAGCTGTACTGGGACCGGCACGGCCTGGAGACCGTCTCGGTACGGATCGGCTCCTGCTACCCCGAGCCGACCTCGGTGCGGATGCTGTCGCTCTGGCTGAGCCCGGCGGACGGCGCCCGGCTCTTCCACGCCGCGCTCACCGCGAAGGACGTGGGGCACACCGTCGTCCACGGCTCCTCCGCCAACACCCGGCTGTGGTGGGACCTGACATCGGCCCGCGCGCTGGGGTACGAGCCCGAGGACGACTCGGAGCCGTACGCGGCCCGGCTCGTCGCCGAACAGGGCGAGCTGGACCCGGACAACCCCGACCACACCCACCTCGGCGGCCACTTCTGCACCAACCCGCCGCTCTGGCCGCGCTGACCGCGGCCCGCCCCGCCCGCACCCCGCACGCATCCCGCGGAGTCCGCCGCCGAAATCCGCGCGACAGGGCAGCCGCGCGCCGGGCAGGATACGGCCCCATGCCGAGACCTTCCGGGTTCCTGTACGAGCAGCACGGCGACGCGAGCGTCACCATCACCCATCACGGCCGCCGCGCGGGCACCCTGCGCGGCGACCGGGCGGCGAAGTTCCTGGCCGAGGTGGAGTCGGGGGACGCGCAGCTGGTGATGGCCCGCTGGACCGGGGCGTACAAGCACGGCAACGAGCGCGCCGCCCGCAACCACCCCCGCAACCGCTGAGCGAGGGCGGACAGGGGGCGCACGGACCGGTACGGGCGAGAAGTCCGGGAAGTTCAGGAAGTTCGAGAAGTCCGGGACGTCTCCGAAGGTAAGGGAACGGCAAAGCGATGCCGTTCGTTACCCCGAGCATGACCGCTATGACCCCCGGCTCGAACATCCCTCTCTCCGCGGCCCGCGTGGCCGTGGACGTCGCCGCTCCGGTGCGGCTCGACGTCTCGGGCCTCCTGCTCACCGTCGGCGGCAAGGTCCGCTCCGACGACGACTTCATCTTCTACAACCAGCCCGACGGCCCCGGTGTGACCTACCGCTCCGGCGGCGGCACCGCGCCGGACACGATCGTGGTGGACACCGCCGCGGTCCCGCCCGGCATCGAGAAGATCGTCGTCACGGCCAGCCCGGACGCGGCGGGCCAGACCTTCCAGGGCATCGAGCCCACCGCGACGGTGCGCAACGCCGACGACAACAGCGTGCTCGCCACCTTCACCCCGCCCCGGCTGGGCGGCGAGACGGCGCTCGTGGTCATCGAGGTCTACCGCCGCAACGGCGCCTGGAAGGCCCGCGCGGTCGGCCAGGGGTACGCGAACGGCCTGGCCGGCATCGCCACGGACTTCGGGGTCACGGTCGAGGAGGAGCCCGCCGCCGCGGCACCCCCGATGCCCGCGGCACCCCCGGCGCAGCCCGCCGCGCCCCCGGCGGACCCGAGGATCGCCGCTCCCCCGGCCCCCGCCGCTCCCCCGGCCCCGCCCGCCGCCCCGCCCGCGCCCGGCAGCGGCAAGATCAACCTCGACAAGGGCCGGGTCAGCCTCCAGAAGAACCAGACGGTCTCCCTGGTCAAGGGCGGCCGCCCGCTGCTCTCCCAGGTCAAGATGGGCCTCGGCTGGGAGCCCGCGTTCCGGGGCAAGGACATCGACCTCGACGCCTCCGTGATCGCCTACGGCCCCAACCGCAACCACCTGGACAGCTGCTACTTCGGCAAGCTCTCCATCCTGAACGGCGCGGTCAAGCACTCCGGCGACAACCTCACCGGCGAGGGCGCGGGCGACGACGAGGTGATCGTCGTGGACCTGGGCCGGCTCCCCGCCGAGGCCACCGGTCTGGTCTTCACGGTCAACTCGTTCACCGGGCAGAAGTTCACCGAGGTCGCCAAGGCCTACTGCCGGCTGGTCGACGCGGCCACCGACGAGGAGCTGGTCCGCTTCGACCTGACGGGCGCCGAGCCGCAGACCGGCGTGATGATGGCCAAGCTGATCAGACAGTTCTCCGGCGAGTGGGAGATGACGGCGATGGGCGAATTCGTGAAGTCGCGCACCGTCCGCGGCATGGTGAAGCCCGCCGCGCAGGCGCTGTAGCCGGCAGCGGCGGGCAAGGCCGCCGGGCCCGCCCCTACGGGGCTCCGCCGCCGGTGAGCGGCGAAGCCCCGTACGGCGGGGCGAGCGCTACTTCTGCGGCTGGCGCTTCCACGGGCCGCTGATGGCGACCATGATGCCCGGCGTCTGAATGTTGGCGAACAGCGTCCGCCCGTCGGGCGAGAAGGTGACGCCGGTGAACTCGCTGTACTCCGGCTCCTCCGCACTGCCGATGTTCAGCTCGTTGCGGGCGATCGGGTAGGTGCGGCCGCTCTCCGTCGCGCCGAAGAGGTGCTGGACGCCCTCGCCGTCCTCGGCGATGACCAGACCGCCGTACGGCGAGACGGTGATGTTGTCCGGGCCGTCGAAGGCACCGTCCTTCGACGGGTCGGGGTTCACCCCGAGCAGCACCTTCAGGGTCAGGGTGCGGCGCTTGGGGTCGTAGAACCAGACCTGGCCGTCGTGCTGGACGGGGCTCTCGGCGCGGGCGAACGAGGAGACGATGTAGGCGCCGCCGTCACCCCACCACATGCCTTCGAGCTTGCGGGCGCGGGTGACCTCGCCGGCGGCGAACTGCTTGCGCACCGAGACGGACCTGGCGTCGCGGTCGGGCACGTCGACCCAGTCCACCCCGTAGACCGTGCCGATGCTGGTGGCGCGGGACAGGTCGTCGACGAACTTGCCGTTGCGGTCGAAGCACTTGGTGGCCTGGAGGACCCCGGCGTCGTCGGCCAGCGTGCGCAGCTTGCCCCGGCCGTGCCGGAAGCCGTGCGGCGGAACCCAGCGGTAGAGCAGTCCGTTGGGGCCGGAGGCGTCCTCGGTCAGATACGCGTGGCCGAGCTTCGGGTCGATGACCACGGCCTCGTGGGCGTAACGGCCGAATGCCTTGATCGGGCGCGGGTCGCGGTTGGCGCGCCGGTCGTAGGGGTCGACCTCGAAGACGTAGCCGTGGTCCTTGAGCAGGCCGTTCTTGCCCGCCTTGTCCTCGGTCTCCTCGCAGGTCAGCCAGGTGCCCCACGGGGTGGCGCCACCGGCGCAGTTGGTGGACGTGCCGGCGATGCCGACCCACTCGGCGGTACGGCCGTCGCGGCGGGTCTCCACGACGGTGCAGCCGCCGGCCGCGACCGGGTCGTAGACGAGGCCCTCGGTGAGCGGCACCGGGTGCTCCCAGCCGGCCCGGGTCCCGCTGAGCTCGTGGTTGTTGACGAGCAGGGTGACACCGCGCGGGCCCTCGAAGGCGGCCGTGCCGTCGTGGTTGGAGGGGGTGTACTCGCCGGACTCCAGCCTGGTGACCCCGCAGTGCGTGACGACCTGGTACGAGAAGCCCTTGGGGAGCGCGAGGATGCCCTCGGGGTCGGAGACCAGCGGGCCGTAACCGGGCTCACGGCCGTGGCCGTTCCCGTGGCCGTTGCCGTGGCCCTGCTCGTCCTGGCCGTGCTTCGGCTCGCCCGCGGCCAGGGCACCCGGCGCGGTGGCCAGCGCCGCGACGGTGCCGGTCAGGGCGATACCGGCACCGGTGAGGGCGGACTGCTTGGTGAATTCCCTGCGCGTGAAGGGCATCACGTAACTCCTGGGACGACGTGGGCGGGTTGTTGCCGCGCCCACACTCGCGCCCCCGTGCCAACACCAGTTGAACTGCGGACGACGCCCGGGGGCATCCTTCCCGTGCAGTTGGCCGGATCACGTGTCCGAATCCTGCCCCACCCTCGTCGCGCCGCCCGGGCCGTCGGCCGGAAGGGCGGTCAGGAGCCCTGGCGCGAGCGGGCCTTGAACGCTGCCTTGCGGGCCTCCTTGGCCTGCTTCTTGTCGCTGTGCAGCCGCCCCATCGCGTCGAGGACGTCGGCGGTCGCCGGGTGGTCCACCCGCCAGGCCTCGTCGAAGAAGCCGCTGTGCCGGCCCGCCAGACCCTCCACCAGCTCCTGGAGCTCGTCGAGATCGCCGTCCGCCGCCAGCTGGGCCGCGATGGTGTCGACGGCCAGCCAGAAGATCATCGACTCCGGCGGGGCGGGCACCCCCTGGGCACCGAGCTCCGCGAGCCAGACCCGGGCCAGGCCGCCCAGCTCCGGGTCGTCCAGCACCTCACGGACCGCGGGCTCCGCCTCCGCGCCGACCAGGGCGAGCGCCTGCTGGCAGTGGAGCCTGCGCAGCGGTGCCTGCGGGTCGGTGCCGCGGGCCGCGGCCAGGAGTTCGGCCGCCGCGCCGTCCGCGCCGCCGCGCCGGGCGAGCCACAGCTCGACCTCGCTGCCGGCCGCCGCCTCCGGGTAGTACGCGATCCCGCCGAGCAGGGCGTCGGCGCCCTTGTCCGCGAGGTCGCCGATCGCCGGGGCGTCCACCCCGGCCTCCAGCATCCGGGCCCGCAGCCCGTACAGGCCGAGGGGGGTGAGCCGGACCATGCCGTACCGGGTGACGTCCTCGTCGTCCACCGCCTGGGCGGCCTCCTCACCGGCCTCGACCAGCAACGCCTCGTCCACCGGGCGGTACTCGACGATGCCGATCGGCTCCAGCACCCGGAACTGGTCGTCCAGGCGCATCATCGCCTCGGACACCTGCTCCAGCACGTCGTCGGTCGGCTCGCCCATCTCGTCGGGCACGATCACCGAGGCGGCGAGCGCGGGCAGCGGCACCGGGACCGGGTCCGTACCGCCCAGGCCGTCGCCGACGGTGAGCAGGTAGAGGTTGGCGAGGACCCCGTCGAGGAAGTCCGCCTCGGCCTCCGGGTCCCAGTCCAGCGCGTCGAAGTCGACCGAGCCGTCCTCGCCGACCAGATCGGCCAGGTCGTCGAAGACCGGCGCCGTGGCGTCGGCGTACGCGGCCTCCAGGCCGTCGAGCCAGATCGCCAGCACATCCTGCGGCGAACCGCCGGTGACCAGCGGCAGGTTCTCCCCGGGGGCGGCCTTCCCCACCGCGTCCGGGCCGTCCTCCTCGTCCGGGTCCTCCACGTCGATGAGCCCCGTGTCGACGGCGAGCCGCCACGCCTCGCTCGCCTCCGCCGCACCGTTCTCGTCGGCCGCGAGGCCCAGGTGCTCGGCCGCCTCCGGCAGCTGCTCGTCGACGAGCTCGCCGCCCGCGCCGACACCGGTCCCCGGCCCCGCCCAGCGGGCGAGCCGGACGGCACGGGCGAGCAGTGGCGCGGCGAGCGCGTCCCGCGCCAGCTCGGCCTCGGTGCGCAGCCGTACGGGCGGCAGGGTGGGGGGCTCTGCGGACATCAGGGGGCTCTCCTCGGGGACGTACGGTTCGTACGGGATCGGGCGGGCCCCAGCGTAGACGTATTTCGCCCCATGCCGCCCGGTTCATGGAACGGACAGCGGCGGTCCACCCGCCAGACCTTGACAACGGCCCGGCGCACACAACACATTGACGCGCGTAGATCCCCGCTCGCCCCTCGATACCCCGGAGCCCTGATGCCTGCCGCATCGTCCAGAACGACCACCGTCTCCGCGCTCGTCGCCGCCGCGCTCGCCGCCGGGCTGCTCACCGGTGCCGCGACCACCTCCGCGTCCGCCTCCGACGCTCCCGCCCCCGCCGCGGACGGCCAGGTCCGCATCCACGACATCCAGGGCTCCACCCGGATGTCGCCGTTCGCCGGTCAGCAGGTCACCGGCGTGCCGGGCGTCGTCACCGGGGTGCGGACGTACGGCTCGAAGGGCTTCTGGTTCCAGGACACCCGGCCCGACGCCGACCCCGCCACCAGCGAGGGCGTCTTCGTCTTCACCAGCTCCGCGCCCGCCGTCGCGGTCGGTGACGCGGTCACCGTCTCCGGCACCGTCACCGAATACGTCCCCGGCGGCCCCGCCTCCGGCAACCAGTCGCTGACCCAGATCAGCAGGCCCACCGTCACCGTGGTCTCCTCCGGCAACCCGCTGCCCGCGCCGGTCCGGATCACCGAGCGCTCGGTCCCGTCCCGGTACGCCCCGGCGGGCGACCCGGCGGCCGGCGGTTCGGTCAACGCGCTTCCGCTGGACCCGGCCCGTTACGCCCTCGACTTCTACGAGTCGGTCGAAGGCATGAACGTCGCGGTCGGCACCTCGCGGGTGGTCGGTGCCACCGACACGCACGCCGAGCTGTGGGTGACCGTCAAGCCGCACGAGAACGACGCCCGCCGCGGCGGCACCGTCTACGGCTCGTACGACCAGCAGAACACCGGCCGCGTCCAGATCCAGTCGCTGGTGCCGCTCGCCGAGCAGCCCTTCCCCAAGGCCGATGTGGGCGATGTGCTCACCGGCACGACCGAGGGCCCGCTGGACTTCAACCAGTACGGCGGCTACACCCTGACCGCCCGCACGATGGGCACGGTCGCCCCGAAGGGCCTGCGGCGGGAGGTCACCCGCAAGCAGCGCTCCGGCGAGCTGGCGGTGGCCACGTACAACGTCGAGAACCTCGACCCGACCGACCCGCAGGAGAAGTTCGACGCGCTGGCCGCCGCGGTCGTCGACAACCTCGCCTCGCCGGACATCGTGGCGCTGGAGGAGATCCAGGACGACAACGGTCCGAAGGACGACGGCACGGTCTCGGCCGGTCTGACGGTGCGGAGGTTCACCGAGGCGATCCGGGCGGCGGGCGGCCCGGCGTACGACTGGCGCTCCATCGACCCCGAGGACAAGAAGGACGGCGGCGAGCCCGGCGGCAACATCCGTCAGGTGTTCCTCTTCAACCCGGAGCGGGTCTCGTTCACCGACCGGACCGGCGGCGACGCGACGACGGCCACCGATGTCGTACGGGAGCGGGGCCGCGCCGCGCTGACCTCCTCCCCCGGCCGGATCGACCCGGCGAACACCGCCTGGGACAACAGCCGCAAGCCGCTCGTCGGCGAGTTCGCCTTCCGCGGCCGTACGGTCTTCGTGGTCGCCAACCACTTCGCGTCCAAGGGCGGCGACGAGGCCGTCTACGCGGAGCACCAGCCGCCGGCCCGCTCCTCGGAGGTCCAGCGCCACGCCCAGGGCCGGGCGGTCAACACCTTCGTGAAGAAGCTGCTGGGCGTCCAGAAGAACGCCAGGGTCCTCGTCGTCGGTGACATCAACGACTTCGAGTTCTCCGGCACGGCGAAGGAGCTGACCGCCGGGGGCGTGCTGTACCCGGCGATCAGGTCCCTGCCGCGCTCGGAGCGTTACACATACGTCTACCAGGGCAACAGCCAGGTCCTCGACCAGATCCTGACCAGCCCGGCGGTCAAGGACTTCGCGTACGACAGCGTGCACATCAACGCCGAGTTCGCCGACCAGAACAGCGACCACGACCCGCAGGTGCTCCGCTTCCGCCCGTAGCGGATGCCTTACGCGCCCGCGCCCGGCACGATGCCGAGCGCGGGCGTGTACCGGTGGACCCCACCGCCGGTCACCCCCGGGTACGACCGCACCCGCTCCCACTGCGGCGTGCCCGAGCCGATCCCGAAGCCCTTCCCGGCCAGTGCGTCGATGTGGGCCCGGGCGCTCTCCCATTCGGCGTAGTTCAGCACCCGCGTCCCGTCGGTGCTCACATGGAAGTGGCCGGAGATGCCGCCCGGGGCGCGCGATCCGTCGGTCGCCAGCGCCTCGAACACGGTGTCCACCCAGTCCCGTTGCCGCGCCGGATCGGCGCCCTCGAACTCGACGTCGACGATCACCACGCAGCCCGGCTCCCGCGCGTCGTCCCCCGGCAGCAGCGACCGGTAGAGCTCCAGGCTGTGCAGCCCGAGCCGCCGGATGCCCGGTACGGCGGCGTCGATGTCCGCGTTGCGCTCGTCCCGGCCGTCGCGGAAGAAGTCCTGGTAGGCCTGCTCGCCACTCCACTGGCTGTAGTGGAGCAGGGTCCGGCCGTCCTCCCCGGTGTGCACGGTGTACGAAAGAAGTCCGGGGTGCGGCCAGTCGCGGCCGGCCCATGCCGCGCGGATCGCCTCGACGGTCCGCCGCATGCGTTCCGGCGTACCGGTGTCCCAGGTGCTCACCTTGACGATTCCGACGTCGTTGCGGGCAAGATCGGGGCGGGATGCGAAACGGACGCTCATGGCGGGTCCTCCTGACCGGGGCACCGGGGTGGTGCGCCCTCACCGGCCACCCTGGTACGTCAAGCGCGCTTGAGGTCAATCCGGCCCGCCCGTCCGGGCCGCATCGGCCACCGACAGCACGACGAACGGAGTACCACATGGCACCGCTTCTCAGGACGATCAGCCGCGAGGAGCATCTGGCGTTCGTCGCGAGCCGCCCCTCCGTGAGCCATATGCAGGTCCCGTCGTGGGGCGATGTGAAGCCCGACTGGCGTGCGGAGAGCATCGGCTGGTTCGACCGGGACGGCACGGGCCGGGAGCGGATCGTCGGCGCGGGGCTGGTGCTCTACCGTCCGATTCCCCGGGTGAAGCGCTATCTGGCCTATCTGCCGGAGGGCCCGGTCGTCGACTGGTTCGGCGCGGAGCTCCGCCAGTGGCTCGATCCGATGGTGGCGCATCTGAAGGCGCGGGGCGCGTTCTCGGTGCGCATGGGGCCGCCGGTGGTGGCGCGGCGCTGGGACGCCCGTACCGTCAAGGACGCCATCGCCGACCCGGCCGCCGGGCGGCTGCGCGACGTGACCCCGGACGAGGAGGACCCGCGGGCCGCCCGGCTCGTGGCGGAGCTGGCCCGGCTGGGCTGGCGGCGCGGCGAGGAGGAGAGCGAGGACGGGTTCAGCGCGGGGCAGCCGCGGTACGTCTTCCAGGTGCCGTTCGCCGGGCGCACGCTGGAGGAGGTCCGCAGCGGCCTGAACCAGCAGTGGCGGCGCAACGTCAAGAAGGCGGAGAAGGCGGGCGTCAAGGTCGTCGAGGGCGGCTTCGAGGACCTTCCGGCCTTCTACGGGCTGTACCGCGAGACCGCGGAACGCGACCGCTTCATCCCCCGTCCGCTCGCCTACTTCGAGCGCATGTGGACGGCGCTGCGCACCGAGGACCCCGAGCGGATGCGGCTCTACCTCGCCGAGTACGAGGGGGAGACGCTCTCCGCGGCGACGATGCTGACGGTCGGCGACCACGTCTGGTACTCCTACGGCGCCTCGACCGGCCGCAGGCGCGAGGTCCAGCCGAGCAACGCCGTCCAGTGGCGGATGATGAGCGACGCGCACGAGCGCGGCGCGGCCGTCTACGACCTGCGGGGCATCACCGACACCCTGGACGAGAGCAACCATCTGCTGGGCCTGCTGCGCTTCAAGGTCGGCACGGGCGGGCGGGCCGCGGAGTACATCGGCGAGTGGGACCTTCCGATCAACAAGGTGCTCCACAAGGCCTTCACCCTCTACATGGCCCGCCGCTGAACCTCCCCGGCCGCCCTACCGAGTGGTCCGCCAGGCGGTCATGTTGAGCTCGTCGAGCAGGCGTACGTCGTTGCCTTCGAGCGGGAAGACGCGGGGCTCCAGGCCGGGGGCCGGGGCGATCTCCAGGGCGTCGCCCTCGACGAGGTCGCCGCCGGTCGGGGTGGAGACCCAGGCCAGCAGCGCGTACATGGACCGGCCCGGCTTCAGCACGACCTGCTGCGGGCCGCGGTCGGTGCCCATGTAGGAGGAGCCGGGGTTGACCTTGACCGGGAGCGGGTCGCCCGCCTCGTCCAGGGCCCGGACGGAGGGGTAGCCGTCGACCGGGTACGGCTTGTCGCCGCAATTGGTGAGCGTGAGCCCGACGGCCCGGTGGCCGAGGGCCGGCTCCACCTCGCCCATGTCGACGACGACACCGGAGGACGGGCAGTCGGCCCGGCCGGTGCGCGTGGGGGCGGTCGGCCGTGCGGTGGACGGGCGCCCGGGAAGCACGACGGAGGCGCTGGGAAACGGCGTCGGCAGCTTGTCGGGGTGCACCGCGTACGGACCACTGGGCGTCGGCCCCGGCTCGCCCTCCCCTGCCGGTACGAGGAAGCCCGCGCAGCCGGAGAGCGTGAGCCCCAGCGCCCCGGCCAGGAGCACGGCCGCCAGCGGGCCGCGTCTCCCGTGTCCCGTTCCGCGCCCCGTGTCCGCCCGTCCCCGCATGCCTACGCCTCCGCCCGGTCGACCCACCTGTCGCATGGACGTTCGATCATGTCAGAGCCCGGAGGTCGCGATCGCCAACTGTTCAGTGTTCCTTGTTGGTTGCCCGAAGCAGATCTAAGTGGACCTTCACGGTCGGCCCGGCCGAGACTTCGGGGATGACCGCACCCCTCACGCCCTTCGGCCGGGCGCTCTGCGCCATGATCACGCCCTTCACCGCCGCCGGTGAGCTGGACCCGGACGCCGCCGGGCGGCACGCCGCCGACCTGGTCGCGAACGGCTGCGACGGTCTGGTGCTGAACGGCACCACCGGCGAGTCCCCGACCACGACCGACGCGGAGAAGACCACACTGCTGCGGGCGGTCCGGGAGGCGGTCGGCGGCCGGGTGCCGATCGTCGCCGGGGTCGGCAGCGCGGACACCCGGCACACCGCGGAACTCGCCCGGCAGGCCGAACGGGCGGGCGCGGACGGCCTGCTGGTGGTGACGCCGTACTACAGCCGGCCGCCCCAGGCCGCCGTCGAGGCGCACTTCCGCCGCGTCGCCGACGCGACCGGCCTCCCGCTGATGCTGTACGACATCCCCGGCCGCACCGGCACCCGCATCGAGCCGGAGACCCTGCTGCGGCTCGCCGAGCACCCCCGGGTGGTGGCCGTGAAGGACTGCGCGTACGACCTGCTGGGCTCCACGAAGGTGATCGGCGCGACCTCGCTGGCGTACTACTCGGGCTGCGAGGAGCTGAACCTGCCGCTGTACGCGGTGGGCGCGGCGGGCTATGTCAGCACGGTCGCCAATGTGGTGCCCGGCCCGCTGCGGGCGGTGCTGGACGCCTTCGACGCCGGGGACACCGCCGGGGCCGCCCGGCTCAACCTGCTGACCGCCCCGCTCGCCGGGGCCATGATGGCGGCCGGGCTGCCCGGCGCGGTGACCGCGAAGGCGCTGCTCGGTGCCGGTCCGGTCCGTGAACCGTTGCAGCCCGCCGGGCGCGGGGCGGCCGACGGGCTGCGGGAGGTGTACGCGGAACTCCTCCGCGCCCTCGGTCAGTTGTGACTGTGCAGGACGTCGTTGAGCCCGTCCCAGACCGCGTTGTTCGGGCGGGCCTCGACGGCGCCGGAGACCGAGTTGCGGCGGAAGAGGATGTTCGAGGCGCCGGAGAGCTCACGGGCCTTGACGATCTGTCCGTCCGGCAGCGTGATCCGGGTACCGGCGGTGACGTAGAGCCCGGCCTCGACGACGCACTCGTCGCCGAGCGCGATCCCGACCCCGGCCTCGGCGCCGATCAGGCAGCGCTCGCCGATCACGATGCGCTCCTTGCCGCCGCCGGAGAGGGTGCCCATGGTGGAGGCGCCGCCGCCGATGTCGGAGCCGTCGCCGACGACGACACCCGCGGAGATACGGCCCTCGACCATCGAGGTGCCGAGGGTGCCCGCGTTGAAGTTGACGAAGCCCTCGTGCATGACGGTCGTACCGGCGGCGAGGTGGGCGCCGAGCCTGACCCGGTCGGCGTCGGCGATCCGGACGCCCTTCGGGGCCACGTAGTCCGTCATCCGGGGGAACTTGTCGACCGAGGTGACCTGGAGGTGCAGGCCCTCGGCGCGGGCGTTCAGCCGGACCTTCTCCAGGTCGTCCACGGCGACCGGGCCGAGCGAGGTCCAGGCGACGTTGGCGAGGAGGCCGAAGAGGCCGTCCAGGTTCTGGCCGTGCGGCCGGACCAGGCGGTGCGAGAGCAGGTGCAGGCGCAGGTACGCGTCGTGCGCGTCGAGCGGCTTGTCGTCGAGCGAGGCGATGACCGTGACGACGGCGACGACCTCGACCCCGCGGCGGGCGTCCACGCCGACGGCCTTGGCGGCGCCCTGGCCCAGCAGGTCGACCGCCTGGGCGGGGGTGAGCCGCTCGGTTCCGGCCGGGCCGGGTTCGGCGGTGAGCTCGGGGGCGGGGAACCAGGTGTCGAGAACGGTGCCGTCGCCGGCGATGGTGGCGAGGCCGGCGGCGACGGCGCCGGTGGTGCGAGCAGAAGTCGTGTCGGTCATGACACGAAACCTAACCGGCCGGACGCCGCCGGAGCCAACCGGTCTCGCCCGATGGTCGTGGCGCGCCCGCCCCGGACCCCGCCCCGGTGAGTTCCTTCTGGGAACCCACTGTGGCATCATGCGTTCCTGCTGGTCGATCCGGCAGCACGCGGAACGCGGGACGCAGAAGGCGGACGCGGGAGACCGGCGGAGGAACCCATGCCCCAGCGCACCAGCCTGGCCGGCACCGACTGCGCGATCGCCCAGGCGCTCGACGTGGTGGGCGACTGGTGGACGCTGCTGATCATCCGGGACACGGCGCGCGGGGTGCACCGCTTCGACGCGCTCCAGGAGGAGCTGGGCGTGTCCCGCAAGGTACTGACCGAGCGGCTGCGGCTGCTGGTGGACGCGGGAGTGCTCTCCCGGGAGCCGTATCAGGACCGTCCGCCCCGCTACGAGTACCGGCTCACCCGGCGGGGCCGCGCGCTGCTGCCCGTACTGATCGCGCTCCAGGACTGGGGCGACACCTGGCTGCTCGGGGAAGGGGACACGATGGCGACCGCCGCGGAGAGCTCGAAGGAGGCGGCCCGGGTGCACGCCCTGGCGGGCACGCGCCTGCCGGAACTGCGCCTGCCGGACCACGACGGCACCCTTCGCGACCCGGTCGCGGACACCCCGGGCACCGTTCTGTACTTCTTCCCCGGCGCCTACGCCCGCCGGGACGCCTATCCGCCGGGCTGGTCCGGGATTCCGGGCGCGCGGGGCTGCACGCTCGAATCCTGCACCTACCGCGACCAGCTGGCCGAGTTCACGGCGGCGGGCGCGACGGTGCACGGGATCTCGACCCAGCGCCCGGACGAGCAGCGGGACTTCAGCAGGGCGGAGCAGCTGCGGTTCCCGCTGCTGTCCGACGCGGAGCTGGAGCTGACGGCGGCCCTGCGGCTGCCGACCTTCCGCGCCGGGGGCGTCAGCCGGCTGAAGCGGCTGACGCTGGTGGTGGACCGCGAGCGGACGGTGCGCGAGGTGCTGTATCCGGTGACGGACATCGAGGAGAGCGTCCGGGCGGCGCTGGCGGTGGCCCGCAGCATCACCCGGCCCGCCGGCTGAGCCCGCCCAAAGCCCGGCCCCGGCACGTCTCAGCCGGTGATCCGCCCCAGCATCTCCCGCGCGTAGGCCTCGTCGTACGTGCCGCCGGTGAGCAGCACCTGGAGGCAGATCCCGTCCATGAGCGCGATCAGCGCGCGGGCCGTGGCCGGGTCGGTGCGCCGGGAGAGCAGCGCGGCGGTGTCGTCCGTCCACTCGGCGGCGACCGGACGCAGCGCGGGCCTGCGCAGGGCGGCGAGATACAGCTCGTACTCCAGCTCGGCCCGTCCGTGCCCGCCGGAGAGGTACCACCCGAGCAGCCGGGCCAGCTCCCCCGCCAGGTCGGACTCCGGGTCTTCCAGTGCCCCGCCGTCCCTCATGGCCCCGGCGAAGTTCTCGTTCGACCGGCGCAGCGCGGCGGTCAACAGCTCGTCCAGCGAGGCGAAGTGATACGTAGTCGAGCCGAGCGGCACATCGGCCTCGGCCGCGACGGAGCGGTGGCTCAGCTCCGCGATGCCCCGGGCCCCCACCACCCGGATCGCGGCGTCGATGATCCGGTCGCGCCGGCCGGGGTCGTAGCGGCGCGCCATCAGTGGGCCCCGCCCAGATTCAGCACCACCACTCCGGCGATGATCAGCGCTATCCCCGCCAGCTTGACCGCGCCGGCGGACTCACCCATGAAGAGGATGCCTATGGCGGCGATCGCCGCGGTGCCGATCCCCGCCCAGATCGCGTAGGCGGTGCCCATCGAGAGCGTCTTCAGCGTCCGGGCGAGCAGCCCGAACGCCAGAAGGTAGCCCGCGACGGTGATCAGCGAGGGCCAGAGCCGGGTGAAGCCCTCGCTGTACTTCATGGCCGTCGTACCGGCCACCTCCGCCGCGATGGCCGCGGCCAGCAGTCCGTACCCCATGTGTACGAGTGTACGTATCGCCGGGACCGGGTGGAGCCGGGAGCTTCCGAACGGCTGAAACGTTACGGTGTCCCGACCGGCAGACAGCACACCAGTACGACGAGAGACGACGGAGCGACAGTGGCGCAGGACGCAGGGTGGGGCGGAGCACCGTACGGAGGACCCCCGGGACCCCCGGGATGGGGAGCCTGGACACCGCAACCGCCGAAGCCCGGGGTGATACCGCTGACGCCCCTGAGGCTCGGCGACATATTCGGCGGCGCCTTCAGCACGCTGGGGCGCTACTGGAAGCAGCTGATCGGCGTGGGCGGGGTCGCGTACGGCGGGGCGCTGGTGGTCATGGCCGTCACGGTCGTGGTCGCGTACTCCGCGGTCAGCGGCCATCTGGACACGCTCTTCTCGCTCAGCGGCGACGAGGACCCCCGCTCCTCCGACGTGATTCCGGTCGTGATCGCCTTCGGCGCCATCTGGCTGCTCGGGGTGGTCTCCTTCGTGATCGCGACGGCCGTGATGCACGCGGCCGTTCCCGCGGTGCTCCAGGAGGCCGTCCTGGGCAGGCCGACCACCTTCTCCGCCGTCTTGCGCCGGGCCTGCTCGCGCGTTCCGACGGTGATCGGGACGGTCGCCCTGACCTTTCTGATCGCGGTGGTCCCGATGATCCTCGTGGTGGGCGGAGTCATCGCGCTGGTGATCGGTACGATCACCCTGGGCCACGACACCGGTGCGGCCCTGTGGGTCGTGCTCGGCTTCGTGGGCGCCTTCGCGACGGCCCCGCTGGCGATCTGGCTCATGACGAAGTTCTCCCTGGCGCCCTCGGCCGCGGTGTTCGAGGGGCAGTCCGCGGTCGCCTCGATGCGCCGTTCGTCGCGGCTGGTGCGCGGCGACTGGTGGCGGATCTTCGGGATCAGCCTGCTGAGCATGCTCCTGGCCTCCGTGGCGAGCTACTTCATCCAGCTGCCGTTCTCGTTCCTCGGCGCGTTCTCCGGTCTCGTCGGCGGGTCGACACTGGGCGACGACCCCAACCCCGCCTCGATCGTCTTCGCCATGAGCGGCTACGCGGTGATCATGGCCCTGGGCGCGCTGGTCAGCCAGTTCATCGCGGCGGTCTTCCCGCCGCTGGTGACCGGCCTGCTCTACATCGACCGGCGCATGCGCACGGAGAACCTGGGTCCGGCCCTCGCCGAGGCGGCCGGCGTACCGGCGCCGCACGGCACGGGGCACGGACCCACCTACCACGGTCCGCGGTAGGGGTCCGTCGCCCCACCGCGTCCCGGCCCGTCGCCGGGTCCCCGTCGGCCGGTGAGCCGCGCGCCCGGTGACCTACGCGTGCGCCCGATGAGTCACTTGTTCGACGACAGCACGCAGAACTCGTTCCCCTCGGGGTCCGCCAGCACCACCCAGCTGACGTCCGGCCGCTGCCCGATGTCGGCCCGGCGGGCCCCGAGCCCGATGATGCGCGCGACCTCGGTGTCCCGGTCGTCGGGGTCGAGGTCGATGTGCAGCCGGTTCTTGGCCGTCTTCGGTTCGGTCACGGGAACGAAGGTGATCATGGGCAGGGCGGACTCGTCGGCACCGATGACGAGTTCGTCCTCCACCTCGTGGAGCACCTTCCAGTCGAGCACCGCGCACCAGAAGCGGGCGAGTGCGGGCATGTCGTGGGCGTCGATGACAATGCTGCAGAAGGAAACGGCCATGCCCGCCAGTCTGCCCGGCGGACACGGCCGTTCGCACCCCCGGACCGGCGGGGGCGTACGGTCCGTCAGCGGCCGACGGTGAACCAGACGGCCCGTGACTTCTTCCACTCGGCCCGGTCGAGGTCCTTGGCCTCCGTGCCGTCCCCGTACAGGTCGGCCGAACCGGAGTCCGTGACCAGCTGCGCCCTGGCCCCCGGCACCGTCAGGTCCGGGACGTCCACGACGGCCTCCCAGCCGCCCGGGTCCGCGGTCGGCAGATCGGCCCGCTTGACCGGGGCGTGGGCGGGGACCCCGTCCCAGGTGTAGAGGGCGTACGGGTCGGAGTTGTCGTCGGCCGCCCAGGAACCGGCCACGATCAGGTACTGGTCGGCGGCGTTCTTGCGGATGTCCCGGATGCTGAGCCCGCCGAGGTCCAGCTGGATCGGCGTGCCCATGACCGCCTTCGCCCCGCCGCCGGCCACCTTGTCGAAATTGGTGACGGGCACGATCAGAGCCTTGCCGCCCGACTTCGGCGGCACCAGCGGCGCCCGGAATCCGAGGTACGCGGTGGTCGTGGAGCCGGGGGCGAATTCCAGGCCCTCGACGTTGAACCCGTCGATCTGCTTGGGGACCTGGCCGTCCGCCGTGCCCGCGGCGAAGCCGAGCCGGTTGCCGTTGGCCTTGTCCCAGGCGACCAGGTCGTCACGGAGCTTGCCGTACGAGCCGCCGACCTTCAGCTGGGTGCCGGCGCCCGAGCCGGTCACCGTCGTGGTGAAGACGGTGTTGCGGGGCGACTTGTAGACACCGTCCTTGTTGTTGCCGAGCGAACCGGTCCAGTAGATCGTGTCACCGACCCGGGCGGCCGCCTCGATGTCGATCTCCTTGGTCAGCCCGAGCTTCGAGCCGACGTCCCAGCTGCGCACCGGGCCACCGGAGGCGGAACGGTCGTACAGGCGCAGCGTGTTGGACTCGTCGTCGGCCACGACCACGTACCCGCCGCCCACGTCGACGGCGGCCGAGGAGTCGGCGGAACCGGTGAAGTAGCGGGTGTCGGCGGCGTTTTGCACGGCGGCGGAGGCGGCGTAGTGCAGGGTCCTGGTGGCGGTCTTGCCGCCGAGTCCGGTGACCTCGACCGTGAGGTCGGTGTAGCCGCGGCCGCGTGCGGCGACCGCGAGGGTCCGGGTCGCGCCGGTGCCCGTCACGGTCACATCGCCGGCCCGGGCCACGGACGGCTTGGAACTGGCGGACGCCGCCACGCCGAGCGCGCCCGCGTCGGCGCCGCTCTGGGCGACGGTGACGGTGACCACGGGATCGCCGCTCGCGCCGACGGCGCCGGAGAGGTAGGAGACCGAGAGCCCGATCGTCGGCGTCCCGTAACTCGCGGCGTGCGCGGGGGCGTCGATACCGAGCGCGGCCAGCAGGAGAACTCCGCCCGCGGCGGTGGCCGCCCTGCGGCCGGGAAGCGAAATCTGATGCAGCACAGCATGCCTCTCGTCGGCGTGGTGTCGCGGTTACGTTCCGCTACCCGGGCCAACGACGGGCACACATCACGGGTACGGCGGGCGACGCGGGTACGAAGAACGGCCCCCGGCGGGAAGCCGGGGGCCGTTCCGTCGCAGCACGCGGACGCGCGTACGGGTCAGACGTTGAAGCCGAGGGCGCGCAGCTGCTCGCGACCGTCGTCCGTGATCTTGTCCGGGCCCCACGGGGGCATCCAGACCCAGTTGATCCGCAGTTCGTTGACGATGCCGTCCGTCGCGGACTTCGCCTGGTCCTCGATGACGTCGGTCAGCGGGCAGGCCGCGGACGTCAGCGTCATGTCGAGGGTGGCGATGTTGGCGTCGTCGATGTGGATGCCGTAGATCAGGCCCAGGTTGACGACGTCGATACCCAGCTCGGGGTCGACGACGTCGTACAGGGCCTCACGGACCTCCTCCTCGGAGGCCGGCTTGATCGTCGGGCTCTCGTCGGTCGTCACCGTGTTGTCGCTCATGCCGTCTTCCCTTCGGACAGCGCTTTGGCCGTCGCGTCCTTCCACGCCATCCAGCTCAGCAGCGCGCATTTCACCCGGGCGGGGTACTTGGAGACACCGGCGAACGCGACCGCGTCCTCCAGCACCTCCTCCATCGCGTCGTCCGGCTCCAGCTGGCCCTTCGACTGCATCAGCTCCAGGAAGGTCTCCTGGATCTTCTGCGCCTGGCCCAGCTCCTTGCCGACCAGCAGGTCGTTGAGCACGGAGGCGCTGGCCTGGCTGATGGAGCAGCCCTGACCCTCGTACGACACGTCGGCGATGGTCTCGCCGTCGTACCTCACCCGGAGCGTGATCTCGTCGCCGCACGTCGGGTTGACGTGGTGCACCTCGGCGTCGCCGTCCCGCAGGCCGCGCCCGTGGGGGTGCTTGTAGTGGTCCAGGATCACTTCCTGGTACATGGAGTCAAGCTTCACCAGTCAACCCTCAGCCGCTCGTCCATTATCCGAAAAAGTTCCGTACGTGCTCCAGGCCGTCCACCAGGGCGTCGACCTCGGCGGGCGTGGAGTACAGATAGAACGACGCTCGCGTCGTCGCAGGAATTCCGTACCGCAGGCAGACCGGCCGTGCGCAGTGGTGTCCTACCCGGACGGCGATGCCCTGCTCGTCGAGGACCTGGCCCACGTCGTGCGGGTGGATGTCGCCGAGCGTGAAGGAGATCGTGGCGCCCCGGTCCTCGGCCGTCGCCGGGCCGATGATCCTGAGGTCGGGGACCTCCAGCAGCCGCTTCACGGCGTACTCGGTGATCGCGTGCTCGTGCCGGGCGATCTTGTCCATGCCGATCGCCGAGAGGTAGTCCACGGCCGCGCCGAGGCCGACGGCCTGGGCGATCGGGGGCGTACCGGCCTCGAACTTGTGCGGCGCGGGGGCGTACGTCGACGAGTGCATCGACACGGTCTCGATCATCTCGCCGCCGCCGAGGAACGGCGGCAGGTCCTCCAGGAGCTCCTGCCGTCCCCAGAGCACGCCGATGCCGGTCGGACCGACCATCTTGTGGCCGGTGAAGGCCACGAAGTCGGCCTGCAGCGCCTGCACGTCGAGCACCATGTGCGGGGCGGCCTGCGAGGCGTCGATGCAGACCAGGGCACCGACCTGCTGGGCGCGGCGGACGATCTGCTCGACCGGGTTGATCGTGCCCATGATGTTGGAGACCAGCGTGAAGGAGACGATCTTCGTCTTCTCCGTGATGATCTCGTCGATGTTGGACAGGTCGAGGCGGCCGTCGTCGGTGATGCCGAACCACTTCAGCTTCGCGCCGGTGCGCTGCGAGAGCAGCTGCCACGGCACGATGTTGGAGTGGTGCTCCATCTCCGTGGTGACGATCTCGGTGTCGTGGTCCACCCGGTAGGGCTCGTCGGCCCAGCCGAGCATGTTGGCCACGAGGTTGAGCGACTCGGAGGCGTTCTTGGTGAAGATCACCTCGTCGCGGCTGGGCGCGTTGATGAACGCGGCGACCTTGTCACGGGCGCCCTCGTACAGCGCCGTGGCCTCCTCCGCGATGGTGTACACGCCGCGGTGCACGTTGGCGTTGTGCCGCTCGTAGTACTCGTTGAGGGCGTCGAGGACCTGGCGCGGCTTCTGCGAGGTCGCCGCACTGTCCAGGTAGACGACCTTCTTCCCGTCGTGGACCGTCCGATCCAGCAGGGGGAAGTCCTTGCGGATCGCCTCGGTGTCGAGGAGGCCCGGCAACTGTGTCACGCGGACGCGCCACCCTTCACATATGCCTCGTAGCCCTCGTTCTCCAGCTTGTCGGCGAGCTCGGCGCCGCCGGACTCGGCGATGCGGCCGTTCGCGAAGACGTGCACGAAGTCGGGCTTGATGTAGCGGAGGATCCGCGTGTAGTGCGTGATCAGCAGGGTGCCGACCTCGCCGGTCTCGCGGACCCGGTTGACGCCCTCGGAAACGATGCGCAGGGCGTCGACGTCCAGGCCGGAGTCGGTCTCGTCGAGGATCGCGATCTTCGGCTTGAGGAGCTCCAGCTGGAGGATCTCGTGGCGCTTCTTCTCACCGCCGGAGAAGCCCTCGTTGACGTTGCGCTCAGCGAACGCCGGGTCCATCTGGAGGCGGCCCATCGTCTCCTTGACCTCCTTCACCCAGGTGCGCAGCTTGGGCGCCTCGCCGCGGACGGCGGTGGCGGAGGTACGCAGGAAGTTGGAGACCGAGACACCGGGGATCTCGACGGGGTACTGCATCGCGAGGAACACACCGGCACGGGCGCGCTCGTCGACGCTCATCTCCAGGACGTCCTCGCCGTCCAGGGTCACCGAGCCGCTGGTGATCGTGTACTTGGGGTGACCCGCGAGGGAGTACGCGAGGGTGGACTTGCCGGACCCGTTGGGGCCCATGATGGCGTGCGTCTCGCCCTGCTTCACGGTCAGGTCGACGCCCTTGAGGATCTCCTTCGTGGCGTTGTCGGCCTCGACGGAGACGTGCAGGTCGCGGATTTCAAGCGTTGCCATGGGTGACTCAGGACTCCTGGGTGACGGAGACGAGCACATCGTCCCCTTCGATCTTGACGGGGTATACGGGGACGGGGCGCGTCGCGGGAAGGCCGGACGGCTTGCCGGTGCGCAGGTCGAAGCTGGAGCCGTGCAGCCAGCACTCGATCATGCAGTCCTCGACCTCTCCCTCGGACAGGGAGACGTTCGCGTGCGAGCAGATGTCGTTGATCGCGAACACCTCGCCCGCGGTACGGACGACGGACACCGGTACGCCGTCGAGTTCCACCCGCTTCGGGGTGTCCTCCTCCAGCTCACTCAGCGCGCAGGCTTTGACGAAGGCCATCAGACGGACGCCCTCAGCTCGGCCTCGATCTTGTCGAGCAGCCGCGCCTCGACGTCCGGCAGACCGATCTGCTGGACGAGCTCGGCGAAGAAGCCGCGCACCACGAGACGGCGGGCCTCCTCGGCCGGGATACCGCGGGCCATCAGGTAGAAGAGCTGCTCGTCGTCGAAACGGCCGGTCGCGGAGGCGTGGCCGGCGCCCACGATCTCGCCGGTCTCGATCTCCAGGTTCGGCACGGAGTCGACCCGGGCGCCGTCGGTGAGGACGAGGTTCCGGTTCATCTCGTAGGTGTCGGTGCCCTCGGCCGCGGCCTGGATGAGGACGTCACCGATCCACACGGCGTGCGCGTCGTCGCCCTGGAGCGCGCCCTTGTAGGCGGCGTTGGACGAGCAGTGCGGGGTGTTGTGGTCGACCAGGAGGCGGTGCTCCTGGTGCTGGCCCTTGTCGGTGAAGTACAGGCCGAAGAGCTCGGCGCTGCCTCCGGTGCCGGCGTAGGCGACCCGGGGGTGCAGCCGGACGAGGTCGCCGCCGAAGGTGACGACGATCGACTTGAACGAGGCGTCCCGGCCGACCAGCGCGTTGTGCTGGCCGACGTGGACCGCGTTCTCGTCCCAGTCCTGGACGGAGACCACGGTGAGCTTGGCGCCGTCACCGAGGACGTAGTCGACGTTGGCGGCGAGCACCGCGTCACCGGTGTGGTCGATGACCACGACGGCCTCGGCGAAGGCGCCGAGCTCGACGACCTGGTGGCCGAAGGCGGTGCCGCCCTCGCCGTGGACCGCGATCCGGATCGGCTCGGTGAGCACGGCCTCCTTGGGGACCGTGACGACGGACGCCTGCGTGAAGGAGGAGTACGCCTGGGCGGCGACCCGGTCGACCGGCGTGCCGGCCCTTCCGAGCCGGGCGTCGTCGCGGCCGACGGTCTCGACCGTGACGCCCTCGGGGGCCTCGATCGCCACCTTCACGGCGCCGTCGGTGGCGGTGGCCGTGCCGTCGTGCAGTCCGCGCAGCCGCTCCAGGGGCGTGAACCGCCACTCCTCCTCGCGGCCGTGCGGGACCGGGAAGTCCGCGACGTCGAAGGACGGGGGCGCGCTCATGCGCGTGGCGACGGTCGACTCGGCGGCCACCGCGATGGAACCGGCGGTGGTGGAACCCGTCGGAATGTTCTGAGCCTCAGCCATGGCTGTCGTAGTGCTCGCTTTCTCTGTCAAAAGGCGGGGGTTCGCGGTCGGGGCCTGTCAGCCGACCGAACCCTCCATCTGCAGCTCGATCAGCCGGTTGAGTTCGAGGGCGTACTCCATCGGGAGCTCCTTGGCGATCGGCTCGACGAAGCCGCGCACGATCATCGCCATCGCCTCGAACTCGGTCAGACCGCGGCTCATCAGGTAGAAGAGCTGGTCCTCGGAGACCTTGGAGACGGTCGCCTCGTGGCCCATGGACACGTCGTCCTCGCGGACGTCGACGTACGGGTAGGTGTCGGAGCGCGAGATGGTGTCGACCAGCAGCGCGTCGCAGAGCACGTTGGACTTGGCGCCCGGGGCGCCCTCGCCGATCTCGATCAGACCGCGGTAGGACGTGCGGCCGCCGCCCCGCGCCACCGACTTGGAGACGATGTTGGAGGAGGTGTTCGGCGCCATGTGGACCATCTTGGCCCCGGCGTCCTGGTGCTGGCCCTCGCCCGCGAAGGCGATCGACAGGGTCTCGCCCTTGGCGTGCTCGCCCATCAGGTAGACGGCCGGGTACTTCATGGTGACCTTGGAGCCGATGTTGCCGTCGACCCACTCCATGGTCGCGCCCTCGTAGGCCACGGCACGCTTGGTGACCAGGTTGTAGACGTTGTTCGACCAGTTCTGGATCGTCGTGTAGCGGCAGCGGCCGCCCTTCTTCACGATGATCTCGACGACCGCGGAGTGCAGCGAGTCGGAGGAGTAGATCGGGGCGGTGCAGCCCTCGACGTAGTGGACGTAGGCGTCCTCGTCGACGATGATCAGCGTCCGCTCGAACTGGCCCATGTTCTCCGTGTTGATACGGAAGTAGGCCTGGAGCGGGATGTCGACGTGGACGCCCTTGGGCACGTAGATGAACGAGCCGCCGGACCACACGGCCGAGTTCAGCGAGGCGAACTTGTTGTCGCCGACCGGGATGACGGTGCCGAAGTACTCCTTGAAGAGCTCCGGGTGCTCCTTCAGCGCGGTGTCGGTGTCGAGGAAGATGACGCCCTGCTCCTCCAGGTCCTCACGGATCTGGTGGTAGACGACCTCCGACTCGTACTGCGCGGCGACACCGGCGACCAGGCGCTGCTTCTCCGCCTCCGGGATGCCGAGCTTGTCGTAGGTGTTCTTGATGTCCTCGGGCAGGTCCTCCCAGGACTCCGCCTGCTTCTCCGTGGAACGCACGAAGTACTTGATGTTGTCGAAGTCGATGCCCGAGAGGTCGGAGCCCCAGTTCGGCATGGGCTTCTTGTCGAACAGCCTGAGGCCCTTGAGACGCAGCTTCAGCATCCACTCGGGCTCGTTCTTCTTCGCCGAGATGTCGCGGACGACCTCCTCGGAGAGCCCGCGCTTGGCGGCGGCGCCTGCCGCGTCGGAGTCGGCCCAGCCGAATTCGTACGTACCCAGGCCCTCGAGTTCGGGGTGGGCAGTCTCCGTGGGGAGCGTCATGCGGGGTTCCTCCCGGCCTTGCTTGCGGATGCTGATGGGGTGGTCTTCGGTGCGGGGTGGCCGCTGCGCGGGATGTACGTCGTGCACACACCGTCGCCGTGGGCGATGGTGGCCAGACGCTGCACATGCGTCCCGAGAAGGCTGGAGAAGAACTCCGTCTCCGCCTCGCACAGCTGCGGGTACTGCTCGGCGACATGGGCGACCGGGCAGTGGTGCTGGCACAGCTGCTCGCCCTGTTGCGGACCGGGCGCGCTACGCGCCGTAGCAGCGTACCCGTCGGCGGACAGGGCCTTGGCCAGGGCTTCGGTGCGGTCCTCGGGGCCGGCGGCCTCGAGCGCCGCGCGGTACGCCTCGGCCTGGGCGGCGATCCTCGCGCGGGCGAAAGCGCTGACCGCTTCCTCGCCCGAGGTCTCCGCGATCCAGCGCAGGGCGTCCGCCGCGAGCGCGTCGTAGGACTGGTCGAAGGCGTCCCGGCCGCAGTCGGTGAGGGCGAACACCTTGGCCGGGCGGCCACGGGTACGCGCCCCGTAGACCCGCTGCTCACGGGCCTCGACGATGCGGTCGGACACCAGGGCGTCGAGATGGCGGCGGACCGCGGCCTGAGTGAGGCCGAGGCGCTCGGCCAGCTCGGCGACCGTGGACGGGCCGTGATCCAGGATGGAGCGCGCGACCCGGTTGCGCGTGGGGCGCTCACCGGTCGCGGGTTCCTCCCGCGGAGCCTCGCCGACGTATTTCACAACGCCATTGTTGCGTAATTCATCCGGCCCTGACAACCACGGTCCGAAACGATCTCTGGTGCCATTCATCACTTAGGGTCACCTAATCAGGACCCGGACCACGGTCCTCTTCCGCTTGTTTGCAGGGCCGCCCGCCCGCCGTGCGCGGGGCCGGGCTCGCCCTCGGGGGGCCCGGAGGCAGCGCATAGACTTACCGGCCATGAAGAGCGAGTCCGTCGTGGAGCTCCGCGGCCTGGTGAAGCGCTACGGCTCAAAGACCGCGGTGGACGGCCTCGACCTGTGCGTGCGCACCGGCGCCGTCACCGCCGTCCTCGGCCCCAACGGCGCCGGCAAGACCACCACCATCGAAACCTGCGAGGGCTACCGCCGCCCCGACGCCGGGACGGTACGGGTCCTCGGCCTCGACCCGGTCGCCGACGCCGCGCGGCTGCGCCCCCGGATCGGCGTGATGCTCCAGTCCGGTGGCGTCTACTCCGGGGCGCGCGCCGACGAGATGCTGCGCCACATGGCGAAGCTGCACGCGCACCCGCTGGACGTCGACGCCCTGATCGAGCGCCTCGGCCTCGGCAGCTGCGGCCGCACCACCTACCGGCGGCTCTCCGGCGGCCAGCAGCAGCGGCTCGCCCTGGCGATGGCCGTCGTCGGCCGCCCCGAGCTGGTCTTCCTGGACGAGCCGACCGCCGGGCTCGACCCGCAGGCCCGCCGCTCCACCTGGGAGCTGGTGCGCGAACTGCGCGCCGACGGGGTGTCCACCGTGCTCACCACCCACTTCATGGACGAGGCCGAGGAGCTGGCCGACGACGTCGCGATCATCGACGCGGGCAAGGTCATCGCCCAGGGCAGCCCCGAGTCGCTCTGCCGCGGCGGCGCCGAGAACACCCTGCGCTTCACCGGCCGCCCCGGTCTCGACCTCGGCTCGCTCCAGAAGGCGCTGCCCGACGGCACCGAGACGGCCGAGCTCACCCCGGGCACGTACCGCATCAGCGGCGACGTCGGCCCGGAGCTGCTGGCCACCGTCACCTCCTGGTGCGCCCAGCACGGAGTGATGCCCGCGGGCATCTCCGTGGAGCGGCACACCCTGGAGGACGTCTTCCTGGAACTGACCGGCAAGGAGCTGCGCGCATGAGCGCCGGTACGTACACCCCGCGGCCGGGCGCCGCTCCGCTCGGCCGCATGATCACGGCGCAGACCGCGCTGGAGACCCGGATGCTGCTGCGCAACGGCGAGCAGCTGCTGCTGACGGTGGTCATCCCGACGCTGCTGCTGGTGCTGTTCAGCGCGGTCGACATCGTGGACACCGGCGCGGGCGAGGCCGTCGACTTCCTGGCCCCCGGCGTCCTCGCCCTGGCCGTGATGTCCACGGCCTTCACCGGCCAGGCCATCGCCACCGGGTTCGAGCGGCGGTACGGGGTGCTGAAGCGGCTCGGCGCCTCGCCGCTGCCGCGCTGGGCCCTGATGACCGCGAAGACCCTCGCGGTGCTGGTCACCGAGGTGCTCCAGGTGGTGCTGCTCACGGTGATCGCGTTCGCGCTGGGCTGGTCGCCGCAGGGCAACCCCTTCGCCGTCCTGCTGCTCCTGGTGCTCGGCACGGCGGCCTTCTCCGGCCTCGGGCTCCTGATGGCCGGGACGCTCCGGGCCGAGGCGACGCTCGCCGCGGCCAATCTGGTCTTCCTGCTGCTGCTGGTGGGCGGCGGGGTGATCGTGCCGCTGGACAAGTTCCCGGAGGCGGTGCAGTCGGCGCTCGGGCTGCTGCCGATCGCGGCGCTCTCGGACGGCCTGCGCGAGGTGCTCCAGCACGGGGCGTCGATGCCCTGGGGCGACCTCGGCGTGCTGGCGGTGTGGGCGGTGCTCGGGCTGGGCGCGGCGGCGCGGTTCTTCCGCTGGGAATGAGATTCCGGGCGCGTCGCGTCGGCGGTTCGCGGTAACTCGTCCCCCTCGTGAAAGCTTGCACAAGCCTCCGCCTACGATGGTGCGCGTGCCCAAGCTGACCCGAGCCGAAGTCGCTCAAGCCGTGCGGAACCCGCTCCAGTACATCGCCGAACGGTGGACACCGTCCCCCCGTACGGTCCGCCGGGCGGCCATGTCGGCCGTCGTCATGGCCGTGCTCATCGTCGTGACCGGCGGCGCGGTGCGGCTGACCGGTTCCGGACTCGGCTGCCCCACCTGGCCCAAGTGCACCGACGAGAGCCTCACGGCCACGAGCGAGATGGGCTTCCACGGCGTCATCGAGTTCGGCAACCGGATGCTGACCTACGTGCTGTGCGCGGCCGTCGGGTGGGCGATCATCGCCGCCCGCTCGGCCAAGCCCTGGCGCCGTTCCCTGACCCGGCTCGGCTGGCTGCAGTTCTGGGTGGTCATGGGCAACGCGGTGCTCGGCGGCATCGTGGTGCTGGTCGGGCTGAACCCGTACACCGTCGCCGCGCACTTCCTGCTCTCCACGGCACTGCTCACCGTCGCGATGGTGACCTGGCAGCGGGTCGGCGAGGGCGACGAGGCGCCCCGGCCGCTGGTCGGCAAGGCGGTGTCCCAGCTGGCCTGGCTGCTGGCGGTCGTGGCGGGACTGCTCGTCGCGGTCGGCACGGTCGTGACGGGCGCGGGGCGCCACGCGGGCGACTCCAGCGATGTGCACCGCATTCCGATCGACTGGAAGATGATCACGCAGCTCCACGCCGATCTGGCCTGGGCCGTGGTGGCGCTGACCGTGGCGCTCTGGTTCGTGCTGAAGGCCGTGGACGCGCCCGTGGGCCCGCGCCACCGGGCCCGCGACCTCTTCCTCGTCCTGATGGCGCAGGGCGTGATCGGGTACGTGCAGTACTTCACCGACACGCCGGAGATCCTGGTCGGTCTGCACATGCTGGGCTCGTGCCTGGTGTGGATCGCGGTCGTACGCGTGCTCCTGTCGCTGCGCGAGCGTCCCTCGGCGGCCCCGGCGGTGCCCGGTCCCGCGGCCGAGCGGCCCGAGCCCGCGGCGGCCGGCTGACCCCGTACGACCCCGGGAAGACGCGGATCGCCGGACGGTTCCCTCACGGGAAC
>NZ_JBHJQP010000100.1:0-29726 GCF_042262625.1 Streptomyces sp. NPDC056347
CGGGGTGATCCGGGCCCACGGTCGTACCTACGGGCTGCGATGCGGGGGGGGTCAGCTCTGCGCGTCGTCCTCCGCGGGGGACGAGGAGGCCGGAGCCTCCGGGGTCTCCGGCTCTGCCGGGGTCTGGGCGCGCTCGCGCATCCGGCGCAGCAGCTCCTGCTTCTGGTCGGCCGCCGCCCGGCGGTCGGCGTCGCGCGCCGAGCCGGTGCCCTGCTGGCCCTCCCGGGACAGCTTCTTGCGCTGTCCGCCCACGCCGAGCAGATTGTTACGGCTCTTGGCCACGGTGTTCTCCCGTTCGTAGTGCGAAGTGAGGCCGCCGTGCGACATGCGGTCCGGGCGACCCGTGATCGGTCCGGTGGCGGCGGGTGCTCATGACCCGCCGCGCGCTCACTCGTAGATCTGGAAGAACGAATACATACCGGAACCGTACCGGGCCCGGCACGCCCCGCGCACCGGATTTTCGACGCCTCGGTGATACGCCGGAGCCCTCGGCCCCCGCGAAGGGGCCGGGGCCTTCGGCGTACGGGTTCAGCAGCCGAGCAGGCGGGCGCCGAGGTAGCCCTGGATCTGGTCCAGGGAGACGCGCTCCTGCTTCATCGTGTCGCGCTCGCGCACGGTCACCGCGTTGTCGTCGAGGGTGTCGAAGTCGACGGTGACGCAGAACGGCGTACCGATCTCGTCCTGGCGGCGGTAGCGGCGGCCGATGGCGCCCGCGTCGTCGAACTCGATGTTCCAGTTCTTCCGGAGGTCGGCCGCGAGGCCCTTGGCCTTCGGCGACAGCTGCGGGTTGCGCGACAGCGGCAGCACGGCGACCTTGACCGGCGCGAGGCGCGGGTCGAGCCGCATCACGGTGCGCTTCTCCATGACGCCCTTGGCGTTGGGCGCCTCGTCCTCGACGTAGGCGTCGAGGAGGAAGGCGAGCATCGCCCGGCCGACACCGGCCGCGGGCTCGATGACGTACGGGGTCCAGCGCTCGCCGGCCTCCTGGTCGAAGAACGACAGGTCCGTGCCCGAGGCCGCGGAGTGGGCCTTGAGGTCGTAGTCCGTACGGTTGGCGACGCCCTCCAGCTCACCCCACTCGCTGCCGCCGAAGCGGAAGCGGTACTCGATGTCGGCGGTGCGCTTGGAGTAGTGGGAGAGCTTCTCCTTCGGGTGCTCGTACCACCGCATGTTCTCCTCGCGCATGCCGAGGTCGGTGTACCAGTTCCAGCGCTGGTCCATCCAGTACTGCTGCCAGTCCTCGTCCTCGCCCGGCTTGACGAAGAACTCCATCTCCATCTGCTCGAACTCGCGGGTCCGGAAGATGAAGTTGCCCGGGGTGATCTCGTTGCGGAACGACTTGCCCATCTGGGCGATGCCGAACGGCGGCTTCTTGCGGGAGGTCTGCTGCACCTGGCCGAAGTTGGTGAAGATGCCCTGGGCGGTCTCGGGGCGCAGGTACGCGACCGAGCCGGAGTCCTGGGTCGGGCCGAGGTGGGTGGAGAGCAGGCCGGAGAACTGCTTGGGCTCGGTGAACGTGCCCTTGTTCCCGCAGTTGGGGCAGTTGAGGTCGGCGAGGCCGCCCGTCGGGGCGTGGCCGTGCTTCTCCTCGTACGCCTCCTCCAGGTGGTCCGCGCGGAAGCGCTTGTGGCAGGAGGTGCACTCGGTCAGGGGGTCGGTGAACGTGGCGACGTGGCCGGAGGCGACCCAGACCTCGGGGGCGAGGATGACCGACGAGTCGATGCCGACCACGTCCTCGCGGGAGGTGACCATGTAGCGCCACCACTGGCGCTTGAGGTTCTCCTTCATCTCGACACCCAGCGGCCCGTAGTCCCAGGCGGCTCGCTGACCACCGTAGATCTCACTACAGGGATAGACGAAGCCTCGGCGCTTGCTCAGGCTGACGATGGAGTCGATCTTGTCGGCGGCCACGGTGCTCTCTTCTACGACGGCGTGCTGCTGGGTGCTGCTGCGAGCTTCAGATTACCGGCGGGCACGCCCTGCCGAACAAATCGGGACCGGACCCGCCCGTCGCGCGGTCATCTCTTCATCCTTGTTGACAATCGTTTCCATCTTTGTTGAAAATGACTGTCATGAACGTCAGCCGCCTCATACCCACCGCCGCCGTCGCCGCGGCGGTCGCCCTCGGTCTCACCGCACTCACCGCCTGTTCCGCGACAAACACCGCGGACCGCAGGAACGGTGACGGGCTGGACGTGGTGGCCTCGTTCTATCCGATGCAGTTCCTGGCCGAACGGATCGGCGGCGCGCACGTCTCCGTCACCACCCTCACCAAGCCCGGTCAGGAGCCGCACGACCTGGAGCTCAGCCCCCGGCAGATCGGCGGGCTCACCGACGCCGGTCTCGTCCTCTACCTCAAGGGCATCCAGCCCGCCGTGGACGACGCCATCGGGCTCTCCGGCGCCAAGCACGTCCTCGACGCCTCGGAGCTCACCACGCTGGAGGACCACGGCACCGAGGTCGGCGCCGGAGAACACGGCCACGAGCACCACGGCGACGAGGCCGGCGCCGACCCCCACGTCTGGCTCGACCCGGTCAAGTACGCCGAGATCGCCAAGGGCGTCGGCAAGAGCCTGGAGAAGGCCGACCCCGGCCACGCCGCGGACTACCGGAAGAACACCACCGCCCTGGTGGCCGACCTCGACGAACTGAACACCGCGTACGAGAACGGCCTGCGGTCCACCGCCACCAGGACGTTCATCACCACCCACTCCGCCTTCGGCTACCTCGCCGAGCGCTACGGCCTCACCCAGGAGGGCATCGCGGGCGTCGACCCCGAGGCCGACCCCAGCCCCGCCCGGATCAGCGAGATCCACGCCATCGCGAAGAAGGACAGGGCCACCACCGTGTTCTTCGAGACGCTCGCCAGCGACCGGACCGCGAAGACCCTCGCCAAGGACACCGGCCTGCGCACCGACGTCCTGGACCCGCTCGAAGGGATCACGAAGCAGTCCAGGGGCGCCGACTACCTGGAGGTCATGCGGTCCAACCTCGCCGCGCTCCAGAAGGCGCTCGGCGCGAAGTGACACCCGTATCCCCCGCCACAGCGACCACGGAGGCGCTCATGTCCGAGACCGGGAGCACCACACCCGAACCCGTCATAGCCCTGCGCGGCGCCTCGGCCACGCTGGGCGCCCGCCGGGTGCTGCGCGGCATCGACTTCACGGTCCACCGGGGCGAGGTCGCCGCCCTCCTCGGTGCCAACGGCTCGGGCAAGTCCACCGCGGTGCGCTCCGTCATCGGCCAGGTCCCGCTCACCGACGGCTCCGTCGAACTGTTCGGCACCCCGCTGCGCCGCTTCCGGCAGTGGGCACGGATCGGCTACGTACCCCAGCGCACCACGGCGTCCGGCGGGGTCCCCGCCACGATCCGCGAGGTCGTCACCTCCGGGCGGCTCTCCCGCGCCCGGCTGGGGCTGCTGCGCCGGGCCGACCGGGCCGCCGTCGACCGGGCCATCGCTCTGGTCGGCCTCGCCGACCGGGCCGGGGACCCGGTGGAGGCGCTCTCCGGCGGACAGCACCAGCGGGTGCTGATCGCCCGCGCGCTGGCCGCCGAACCCGAGCTGCTGATCATGGACGAGCCGATGGCCGGCGTCGACCTGGCCAGCCAGGAGATCCTCGCCTCGACGCTGCGCGAGCAGGTCGCGGCCGGTACGACGGTGCTGCTCGTGCTGCACGAGCTCGGCCCGCTGGAGCCGCTGATCGACCGCGCGATCGTGCTGCGCGACGGCTGCGTCCTGCACGACGGGCCGCCCCCGAAGGCGCTGGGCCAGCACGCCCTGCCCGGCCACGACCACGTACACCCCCACGCGGCCTCCGAGCCCGCCCGGACGGGACTGCTGAGCTGACCATGGAATTCCTGAACCCTCCCTTCATGCAGCGGGCCCTGCTCGCCGCCGTGCTCGTCGGCGTCATCGCCCCCGCCGTCGGCGTCTACCTCGTCCAGCGCCGCCAGGCCCTGATGGGCGACGGCATCGGCCACATCGCCATGACCGGCGTCGGCCTCGGCTTCCTGCTCTCCACCAGCCCGGTCTGGATGGCCACGGCGGTCGCGGTGGCAGGTGCCGTCGTCATGGAGCTGATCCGCTGGTACGGCCGCACCCGCGGCGACATCGCGCTGGCCATGCTCTTCTACGGCGGCATGGCGGGCGGGGTGCTGCTGATCAACCTCTCCGGGACCGGCTCCAGCGCCAACCTCACCTCGTACCTCTTCGGTTCCCTGTCCACGGTCTCCTCCGAGGACGTCACCTCGATCTGCCTGCTGGCCGCCTTCGTGCTGCTGGTGACGCTGGGGCTGCGCCGTCAGCTCTTCGCGGTCAGCCAGGACGAGGAGTTCGCCCGGGTCACCGGGCTGCCGGTGCGCGCGCTGAACCTGCTGGTCGCCGTGACCGCGGCGGTGACCGTGACCGTCGCGATGCGGGTCGTCGGACTGCTGCTGGTCAGCGCGCTGATGGTGGTGCCGGTCGCGGCCGCGCAGCAGCTCGCCCGCTCCTTCCGGGTCACGTTCGTACTCGCGGTCGTCATCGGTACGGCGGTGACCCTGGCCGGCACCGTCACCTCCTACTACCAGGACGTACCGCCCGGCGCGACGATCGTGCTGCTGGCCATCGCGGTCTTCGTCGGCCTGACGGCACTGGCCGCCCCGCTGGCCCGGCGCCGCGCCCGCCTGAGCGAGCCGGACGCCGACGGATGCACCCTGGAAGTACCGGCCACCCGCCCCGCCGGGGACGATCTCGCAGTTCGGCCCTGACACCGGGCCGGGCTGGCACAATGGCCCGACACAGTACGGGCGACACGAGGAGGCTGCTGTGGCGACGGCGCCGATCAGTGGAACGAACGCGGCCCCGGTACGCGGCCGGTCGACCCGGCAACGGGCGGCGGTGGCCGCGGCGCTCGACGAGGTGGACGAGTTCCGCAGCGCCCAGGAGCTGCACGACGTACTCAGGCACCGCGGCGACTCGGTCGGGCTGACCACCGTCTACCGCACGCTCCAGTCCCTCGCCGACGCGGGCGAGGTGGACGTGCTGCGCACCACGGACGGCGAGTCCGTCTACCGCCGCTGCTCGACCGGGGACCACCATCACCACCTGGTCTGCCGCCTGTGCGGCAAGGCCGTGGAGGTCGAGGGCCCGGCGGTGGAGCAGTGGGCGGAGACCATCGCCGCCCAGCACGGCTACGTCAACGTGGCACACACCGTGGAGATCTTCGGGACCTGCGCGGAGTGCGCGGAGAAGAAGGCCTGAGCGACGAGGCCCGGGGGCACCGCCCCCGTGCCTCTCGCACTCACTTCGCGGGCTGCTGCGCCGCCTCCATCGCACCGCCGAAGCGCCGGTCGCGCTGGGCGTACTCCAGACAGGCCCGCCACAGGTCGCGGCGGTCGAAGTCCGGCCAGAGCACGTCCTGGAAGACCATCTCGGCGTAGGCGCTCTGCCAGATCAGGTAGTTGGAGGTGCGCTGCTCCCCGCTGGGGCGGACGAAGAGGTCGACGTCCGGCATGTCGGGGTAGTAGATGTACTTCGCGAAGGTCTTCTCGTTGACCTTGGACGGGTCCAGCCTCCCGGCCGCGACGTCCTCGGCGATGCGCCGCGCGGCGTCGGCGATCTCGGCCCGGCCGCCGTAGTTGACGCAGAAGTACAGCGTCATCCTGTCGTTGTCCTTGGTCTGTTCCTGGGCGACCTGGAGCTCCTGGACCACGGACTTCCACAGCTTCGGCATCCGGCCCACCCAGCGGATACGGATGCCCAGCTCGTCCATCTCGTCACGGCGGCGCCGGATCACGTCCCGGTTGAAGTTCATCAGGAACTTCACCTCTTCCGGGGACCGCTTCCAGTTCTCCGTGGAGAACGCGTACAGCGAGAGGTTCTTGACGCCCATCTCGATGCAGCCCTTGAGCACGTCCATGACGACGCCCTCGCCGACCTTGTGGCCCTCGGTGCGCGGCAGTCCGCGCTCCTTGGCCCAGCGGCCGTTGCCGTCCATCACGACGGCGACGTGCTTGGGCACCAGGTCGCCGGGGATCTTCGGGGGCGTGGCACCGGACGGATGCGGCTCCGGGGTCTTGTAGTCGCGCTTGTTACGGCCGCCGAGCATCCCGCGTACTGCCATGAAACTGTCCCGCTCCCTGTAGCTGATCCGCCTGAGTCACTTCTCTACATACCGCAGTGAGCGCAGCCCGCGCTCCAGATGCCAGTGCAGATACGCGGAGACCAGTCCGCTCCCCTCCCTGACATGACGCGCCTCGCACGCGTCCGCCGTCTCCCAGTCGCCGCTGAGCAGCGCGCTGAGCAGGGTGACGGCCTCAGCCGAGGGTACGACGCTGCCGGGCACCCGGCAGTCGCCGCACACCACACCGCCCGCCGCGACCGAGAAGAACCGATTCGGCCCGGGCATTCCGCACCGGGCACAGTCCTCGAAGCTGGGGGCGTAGCCGTTGACCGCGAGCGAGCGCAGCAGGAACGCGTCGAGGATGAGATGCGGCTCGTGCTCGCCGCGGGCCAGGGTGCGCAGCCCGCCGACGAGCAGCAGGTACTGCTGGACCGCGGGCTCGCCCTCGTGGTCGGTGAACCGCTCGGCGGTCTCCAGCATCGCGGTGCCCGCGGTGTAGCGGGCGTAGTCGGTGACGATGCCGCCGCCGTACGGGGCGATCGTCTCGCTCTGGGTGCACAGCGGCAGCCCGCGGCCGATCAGCTCGCTGCCCCGGGCGAAGAACTGCACGTCGACGTGGGAGAAGGGTTCGAGCCGCGCGCCGAACTTGGACTTGGTGCGGCGCACCCCGCGGGCGACGGCGCGCACCCGGCCGTGGCCGCGGGTCAGGATCGTGATGATCCGGTCGGCCTCGCCCAGCTTCTGCGTGCGCAGCACCACGCCGTCGTCCCGGAACAAGCTCATGCGTCCATTGTCCGGTACGGGGACGGCTCCCCGGGCCGCCGGGGCGGTCAGGACGGGGTGCGGGCGGCCTCGGCGAGCAGCCGGGCGGTGTCCTCGGCGCGGAGCTGGAGGGCGCCGCCGACGATGGTCAGCACCTCGCGCTCGGCCGGTCCGTACGGGCCGTCGGCGAGCGCGATCCGGGCGCCCTGGAGCAGGACCGCCTCGCGCCCGGCGGGGGCCAGGTGCGGGGCGAGGGGCTCCAGCACCTCGTGCAGCTCGATGGCGAGGGCCGCGCCGCACGCCTCGGCGGCCGGACCGGAGCCGTGCCCGGTGTCGGCGGCGAGGACCTCGACGACCGTACGCAGCTGCTCCTCGGTGCAGTCGTCGAACCCGGCGCCGCGCACGGTGGCGGTCGCGGCCTCCAGCACGGGGCGGGAGGTGGTGCCGCCCGCCACCAGGACGCCGAGTGCCACGGCGTGGACGGCGTCCCGGAGCATCGTGGAGAGCCGGGTGGTGGTGGGGTGGTCGAGCGCGTCGGTGCCGAAGCGGTTCCGGCAGGCGGCGCATTCGACGACCGGGCCCACGGTGCCCCGGGCCAGCATCGGCACGCCGAGCACCGCGAAGCGGCGCCGGCCGGTGAGACGGTGGTAGTTCCGGTCACCGCCGCAGCCGGGGCAGAAGAACTCCCCGTCGCCGACCGGGTCCCAGACGGTGCGGATGCCGCAGATACGCAGCTTCTTGGCGCGTCGTCCCAGGGCTGACCGCACGTCGCACACCTCCGTAACACTCCGGCAACATTGCCGTGTGGACGTGATGTTAACCACAGTCGTGATGCGACGTCAGCACCTCGCCCGTCACAACCACCGCGGAGATGGCCGAACCCCGCCCCCCTGGCGCGGGGGACGGGGTCCTTACGGTGCGGTCGCGCGCCTCGTGGGCGCCCGGGTCAGCGGCTGGCGCGGTTGACGGCGGAGACGACGGCCTTGAGCGAGGCCCGAGTGGTATTGGCGTCGATGCCGATGCCCCACAGGACCATTCCGTCGATGGCGCACTCGATGTACGAGGCGGCCTGGGAGCTGGCGCCCTCGCTCATGGTGTGCTCGGTGTAGTCCAGGAGCCGGGCGTCGATGCCGATGGCCTGCAGCGCTTCGAAGAACGCGGAGATCGGACCGTTGCCGGTGCCGCTCAGCACGGTGTCGGCGCCGTCCACGGTCGCCTCGACGGTGATCGTGTCCCGGCCGTCGGAACCGGTCGTGGTCTGGCCGGTGCGCAGCTGTACGCGGCCCCAGGCGTTCTCCGGGTTGGGCAGGTACTCGTCGCGGAAGACGGACCAGATCTGCGTCGGGGTGACCTCGCCGCCCTCGGCGTCGGTCTTGGCCTGAATGATCCGGGAGAACTCGATCTGCATCCGGCGCGGCAGGTCGAGCTTGTGGTCGTTCTTCAGGACATAGGCGATACCGCCCTTGCCGGACTGCGAGTTGACCCGGATGACGGCCTCATAGCTGCGGCCGACGTCCTTCGGGTCGATCGGCAGGTACGGCACCGCCCACTCGATGTCGTCGAACGTCCGGCCCCGGGCGGCCGCGTCGGCCTCCATGGCGTCGAAGCCCTTCTTGATGGCGTCCTGGTGGGAGCCGGAGAAGGCGGTGTAGACCAGGTCGCCCGCGTAGGGGTGGCGCGGGTGGACCTCCATCTGGTTGCAGTACTCGCTGGTGCGGCGGATCTCGTCGATCTGCGAGAAGTCGATCTGCGGGTCGACGCCCTGGGAGAACAGGTTCATGCCCAGGGTGACCAGGTCGACGTTGCCGGTGCGCTCGCCCTGGCCGAACAGGCAGCCCTCGATCCGGTCGGCGCCGGCCATCAGGGCCAGCTCGGCGGCGGCGACGGCGGTGCCGCGGTCGTTGTGCGGGTGGACGGAGAGGCAGATGTGCTCGCGGCGGGTCAGGTTGCGCGACATCCACTCGAACCGGTCCGCGTGCGTGGACGGCGTGGAGCGCTCCACGGTGGCGGGCAGGTTGAGGATGATCTCGCGGCCCTCCTCGGGCTGCCAGACGTCACAGACCGCCTCGCAGACCTCCAGGGCGAAGTCCAGCTCGGTGTCGGTGAAGATCTCCGGGCTGTACTGGTAGCCGAAGACCGTCTCCGGGCCCAGCAGCTTCTCCGCGTACTCCATGACCAGCCGGGTGCCGTCCACGGCGATCTGCTTGATGTCGTCCTTGGAACCGCGGAAGACGACCCGCCGGAAGGTCGGCGCGGTGGCGTTGTACAGGTGGACGGTGGCGCGGCGGGCGCCGATCAGGGACTCCACGGTCCGCTCGATCAGGTCCTCGCGGGCCTGCGTCAGGACGGAGATCGTCACGTCCTCGGGGATCGCGCCCTCTTCGATGATGGAGCGGACGAACGCGAAGTCGGTCTCGCCCGAGGACGGGAAGCCGACCTCGATCTCCTTGTAGCCCATGCGTACGAGCAGGTCGAACATCTCGCGCTTGCGGGCCGGCGACATCGGGTCGATCAGGGCCTGGTTGCCGTCGCGCAGATCGGTCGAGAGCCAGCGGGGAGCCGTGGTGATCCGCTGGTCGGGCCAGGTGCGGTCGGGGATCTCGACCGCGTCGTAGCCGCGGTACTTGTGGATCGGCATCCCGGACGGCTTCTGCAGCCGCGTCGCGTTGGTGATCGGCGTCGGGCGGCCAACAGCGGTCTGAACGGGGTTTGCGTCGGTCATGACGTACGGCTCCTCGGGTCCAGCGGTGGGACGGCCGACTGTGTCGCTGCAGCACCAGACTCCGCGGGGAGGGGGTCGGCCTACGACTACAGGCCCTCGCCGCGGCAGCTAAGGAGAAGCAGCCCGAAACGCATGATGCGACGAGAGTAGCCGAGAGGCGCCTGATGCGTCCGTCCCGTATCAGTATGCGGGACCGGGCACAGGAAACGCCCAGGAGTGGCTGATCACTCCATTTCGTCAATCCTCGTCGCAATGGGTGACATCGCGGTTACGCCGGTGTCACAGTCGGCGGTATGCAGCCTCAGTCACCGCACGGGTTCCACCCCGTCTTCTGCACGATCGTGCCGCCCCACGTTCTCGACAAGCTCTCGCAGTCCGAGAACCCCGATCTCGCCGGGCCCTCCCGTCGCACCCTGGAGGGTGACGCGGCCCGCCGCACCCGGCGACAGATGTCCACGCTGGTCACCGTGGCCCCCGCCCGCAGGGACGGCGCCGAGGAGTCCGACCAGCCCGACCGGACGATCTACGACTGCCGCCACGGCACCCAGCTCCCCGGTACCAAGGTCCGTGCCGAGGGCCAGGACCCGACCCAGGACGCGAGCGTCAACCGCGCGTACGCCGGGCTCGGCGCCACCTTCGAACTGCTGCTCAAGGCCTACGGCCGCCGTTCGATCGACGGCAACGGGCTCCCGCTGATCGGTTCGGTGCACTACGACGAGAAGTACAACAACGCCTTCTTCGACGGCGAGCAGATGGTCTTCGGCGACGGCGACGGGGTGGTCTTCCTGGACTTCACCGTCGCGATCGACGTGATCGGCCACGAGCTGGCCCACGGTCTGACCCAGTACACCGCCAACCTGAGCTACTACGGCCAGTCCGGCGCGCTCAACGAGTCGGTGTCCGACGTCTTCGGCTCCCTGGTCAAGCAGTACACCCTGGGCCAGACCGCCGACCAGGCCGACTGGCTGATCGGCGCCGGCCTGCTCGCCCCCGACGTCCAGGGCGTGGCGCTGCGCTCGATGAAGGCCCCGGGCACGGCGTACGACGACGACGTGCTCGGCAAGGACCCGCAGCCCGCGTCGATGGAGGACTACGTCCGGACCAACCAGGACAACGGCGGGGTGCACATCAACTCCGGCATCCCCAACCGCGCGTTCTACCTGCTGGCGACGGCGCTCGGCGGCCAGGCGTGGGAACGGGCGGGCCAGCTCTGGTTCGATGTGCTCACAGGTGGTCAACTGGCGGTGGACGCCGAGTTCTCGGACTTCGCCCGGCTGACGGTCGAGGCCGCCCGCAGCCGCTTCGGCGAGGGTGACGAGGTCGAGGCCGTCCTGAAGGCGTGGTCGGAAGTGGGCGTGCCGACCACGTAGAACACACTCCACAGTCAGCCCGCCCGGCCCGGAGGTCGTCGCATGCGTATTCAGGTCAGCAGGACCGGTGGCTTCACCGGCATCGCACGCGAGCGCGAGATCGACACCGCCGGGCGGGCCGACGGACCGGAGTGGGAGGAGCTGGCCGCGTCGGCGCTCGCCGAGGGCCACGCGGCGCCGCCCCAGGGGGTGCCGGACGGCTTCCGTTACCGGATCACGGTCGGGGGCCGCACGGTGCACTGCGCGGACCCGAAGCTGACCGACGCCCAGCGGGCCCTGATCTCACGCGTCCTGAAGGAGGGCGCGTGAGACCGGCCGGCCGCGGATGAGGAGCGGGCTCAGAAGCCGAGCTTGCGCAGCTGCTTGGGGTCGCGCTGCCAGTCCTTGGCGACCTTCACGTGCAGGTCCAGGAAGACCGGGGTGCCGAGCAGCGCCTCGATGTGCTTGCGGGACTTCGTGCCGACGTCCTTCAGCCGCTTGCCCTTGGGGCCGATGATGATGCCCTTCTGGCTGGGGCGCTCGATGTAGACGTTGGCGTGGATGTCGAGCAGCGGCTTGTCGGCGGGGCGGTCCTCGCGCGGCAGCATCTCCTCGACGACGACCGCGATGGAGTGCGGCAGCTCGTCCCGTACGCCTTCGAGGGCGGCCTCGCGGATCAGCTCCGCGACCATGACCATCTCGGGCTCGTCGGTGAGGTCGCCCTCCGGGTAGAGCGGCGGGCTCTCGGGAAGCAGCGGGACGATCAGGTCGCCCAGCAGGCCGACCTGCTTGTCCCCGACGGCGGAGACCGGGACGATCTCCGCCCACTCGAAGCCGAGCTCCTCGGCGAGGCGGGAGACGGCGATCAGCTGTTCGGCGAGCTGCTTGGAGTCGACCAGGTCGGTCTTGGTGATGATGGCGAGCTTCGGGGTCTTCCTGATGCCCGCGAGCTCCTTGACGATGTACTTGTCGCCGGGGCCGAGCTTCTGGTCGGCGGGCAGGCAGAAGCCGATGACGTCGACCTCGGCCCAGGTGGTCCGCACGATGTCGTTGAGCCGCTCGCCGAGCAGGGTGCGCGGCTTGTGGAGGCCGGGCGTGTCGACCAGGATCAGCTGGGCGTCCTCCCGGTGCACGATGCCGCGCACGGTGTGCCGGGTGGTCTGCGGCCGGTTGGACGTGATCGCCACCTTCTGGCCGACCAGAGCGTTCGTGAGGGTGGACTTGCCCGCGTTGGGGCGGCCAACGAAACAGGCGAAACCGGCCCGGTGGGGGGCTGTGCCCGGGGCCTGCCGCGCGGCGGCGTCTGTGTCAGGTCGAACGCTCATGGCGCCCATTGTCCCCGATCCCGGCGGCCCCGCCGTACCGAGGGCCCGGCGGGGCAGGTCGGTGCCGGCTCAGGCGGTGCTCCTTCGGGCGCGGCGGGCCCGTATCCACAGCGCCGTACCCCCGCCGACGGCCACCAGCAGGATCCCGGCCATCAGCCAGGGCAGCGCGAAGTACGAGGCGGTGGCGGACTCCCGGGTCCGCGGGGCGCTCGCGGTGAGCCGGACCTCGCCCCATTCCAGCTGCGGCGCGCCCGCCCACCGCTCGGTCAGCCGGACCTGCTGGCGGGGCAGCAGCTCGGAGGGGACGCGTTTCAGGTCGCGGTCGAGCAGGGTGCGGCCGAAGAGCCCCTCGGCCCTGAGCGCGACCTTGGGGCTGAGGGTGACGTTGCCCCGGTTGCGGAGCGTGTACGAGATGACGGCCCGGCTCTCCCCGGTGCCGGGGACCAGCGGCTGGGTGTGCTCGATCCGGATGTCGTCCACGGAGAGCGCGGGCACGGTCGGCCCGTTCACCCGCAGGTAGATCCGGGCGCCGACGGCCCGCTGGATGCCGACAGCGACGGATCCGTCACCGGCCGGGTCGACCCGCTCGTCGAGCGCGACCAGTGCGCCGGGGTGGTCGCCCGGTTCGGCGTCCTCGGGGACGGTGATGGTGAGCGGGACGTCCACCGAGCCGCGCGGAGGCACGGTGACCTTTTCGCGGCCGGTCCTGGCCCAGGCGCCGACCGAGCGCTGCCGCTCGCCCTTGCCGCGTACGGCGAAGCCGCCGTCGCGCGCGGTGTTGTAGGCGTCGGCGGCGTAGAGCCGGTAGGTCTGCGGCCGGTCGGTCTTGTTGGTGACGGTGACCTTGTCGCGGAGCGTGGCCCCGGGGTCGGCCGACAGGTAGAAGTACGGGCGCAGGCCGGTACCGGTGGTGGCCGGGTAGACCGACCAGCTGCCGTTGTCCGCGGCGTGGGCGGTGGGTGCCCCGGCCGGCAGGAGGACACCGGTCAGCAGGAGGCCCGTCAGCAGGAGCAGGTGGATGCGGATGCGGATGCGGCGCACGGTGCGGAACCCCCGGGTGGTGGTCGGGACGGAACGCGTCGGCGGTCCGGGCGGGTGCGCGCCCGGACCGCCGGCTGCTGTGGAGCGCTCGGTCACGTGAGGGTGAGGGTGAGCACGCCGGAGTACGCGCCGGGGGCGGTGTACGCCGGTACGGTCAGCGCGAGCCGGGCGTCGACGGTGAACTCGCCGCCGGTGACGGTGCCGTCCGGGGCGGACGCCAGGGTGGCGCCCGCGCTGCCGACCGGCCCCGCGGAGCCCGCCTGGCAGGTGCTCGGGCTGCCGGCCTTCGTCGTGCAGGCCGGGGTCCAGCCGAGCGCCGACGCACCGATCGCCGCGCCGCCGGGGCCCTGGAAGTCGGTGACCTTCCCGGTCAGGGACCAGCCCGCGGGGCCGCCGCGGTAGTCCTCGACCGTGACCGTCCGCAGGGAGCCCCGGGAGGCGCCGCCGCGGCCGAAGTCGACCGCCGACATCTCGACGGTGTCCCCGTCCTGGACCATGGAGAGGGTGCCCGCCCGGACGGAGGCCTTGAGCTCCTGGCTGCCGTCCGGATTCCCGCCTCCGCCGCCGGTGACGGTGTACGCCTGGGGGCCCGCTCCCTTGGCCGGGTCCCAGGAGCCGCCCTCGTACGCGACGATCCCGGTGGTCGCCGGGTCGGTGACGGTGAGCCGTCCGTTGAAGCCGCCGGAGCCGTCCGCCGTGACGGTGGCCGTGTCGGCGCTCTGACGGTCGCCCGCCCGGCCCGCCAGGGTGACCGCCGCGCCCGGGGTGAACTTCGAGCCGGTGACGGTGACCGCCTCGCCCGCCGGGCCGGAAGCGGCTCCGAGCCGGATGGCGCGCTCGTTGACCTGGCCGCCCTCGTCCGTCGCGATGATCGTCTCGGAGACGGGGGCGGGCGGATCGGTCACCGTGCAGGGGGTGTCCAGCTCCATGATGTAGCTGGTGTGGATGTTGTAGTCGCCGGGCGAGAGCGTGATCTGCCCGGGGGCGGTGACCGTGAAGGTGCCGGTCATCGAGAACGACGGGAAGACGCCCTTGCCGGGCACCGGGTCGTTCTTCTTCGGGCCCGCGACCGTGACGCTCGCGCTCTGCGCACCGCCCACGGTGACCTTGCCGGTCGGCGTCATGATGTCGGCGGGCAGCGCCAGGTCGACCGGGTTGCTCGCGGCGGCCTCGGTCACCGTGTACGTGACCGTGACCGTGTCGCCGACCCTCGGGGCGGCGTTGTCGACCGTGATCTCGGCCTTGGTCGTCCCGTCGATCGGCGGGATGCCCGCGATGGCGGGCGGGATGCAGTGGGTCGGGAAGTCCACCGGGACCGAGGCGGTCGCCAGGGCCTGCGCGGGGCCAGCGAGCACCCCTCCCCCGGCGACGACGAGCGCGCCCACGCCCAGCGCGGCGGCCCAGCGGCGGCCGTGACCGGGGTGCCTCCGGGCGCCGGATCTTCGCGTGCTGACTCTGCGGACGGTCGAACGCATGGAGCCCCCTCCTGCGGATGCGGCGCAGCGGCTCTTCCGCGCCCGCGCCGACGGGGGGCCATTGACGGCTCCGCCCCCGAAGAAGTCAATGGGGACGGAGCACGTTCACTGATGGACCATCAGATACTGTCAAGATCCGTACACGCGTACGGGTATGCGGCCGGGTCAGCCCGCCGTGACGCTGACCCGCAGGGCGCCGTCCGGCCCGGCCAGCAGAACGGGGGTGTCCGGGCCGCCCAGATCGCGCACGGCGGCGCGGTCCTCGTCGGAGGGGGTCAGCGCGTCCGAGACGACCGCGGCCGCCTCCAGCGAGCTGGCCCCGCTGGCCACGGCCATCGCCACGGCGGTCTGCAGCGCGCTCAGCTTCAGCGACTCCAGCCGCACGGTGCCCGCGACATAGGTACGCCCGGTCTCGTCCCGGACGGCCGCGCCCTCCGGCACACCGTTGCGGGCGCGGGCGCTGCGCGCCAGCGTGACGATCTTGCGGTCCTCGGGGCCGAGGTCGGTGCTCTCAGTCATGTGCCGAGCATACGAACCGGCCCCCGCCCCGCGCACCGCGGCTACGGACGGTCGAGCCGGAGCCGGTCCGCCCGGGGCAGCCCGGCGACGACCAGGTCGTAGGAGTCCTCGACCAGTTCACGGAGCACCCGGTCGGGCACACCGGACACCGTCACCGTGTTCCAGTGCCGCTTGTTCATGTGCCAGCCGGGCACCACCGCGTCGTACTTCTCGCGCAGCCGCACCGCCTCGTCCGGATCGCACTTCAGGTTCACCGTCAGCGGGCGGGCGTCCAGCGCGGTGAGCGCGAACATCTTGCCCAGCACCTTGAAGACGGAGGTCTCCGGCCCGAACGGGAACTCCTCGGCACTCGCGTTGAACCCCAGGCAGAACGCCCTCAGCTTCTCCGGCGTCACTCGTCCTCCTTCTGCTCCGGCTCCACCAGCACCGTGACGATCTTGTTGCGGCGGCCGGCCGGGGATTCCGCGGTCAGCCGCAGACGGCGCGCGTCCGGCAGACCGACCACGGCCGAGGCGCCGGCGATCGGCACCCGCCCCAGCGCCTTGGCCAGCAGCCCGCCGACGGTCTCCACGTCCTCGTCGTCGTACTCGTCGAAGCCGAACAGCTCGCCCAGGTCGCCGATGTCGAGGCGGGCGGTCACCCGGAAGCGGTCGTCCCCGAGCTCCTGGACGGGCGGGAGCTCGCGGTCGTACTCGTCGGTGATCTCGCCGACGATCTCCTCCAGGATGTCCTCGATCGTGACGATGCCCGCCGTGCCGCCGTACTCGTCGATCACGACGGCGACGTGGCTGCGCTCCTGCTGCATCTCGCGCAGCAGGTCACCGGCGTTCTTGGTGTCGGGCACGAAAGCGGCGGGGCGCATCGCGGTGGAGACCGGGTCGGCCTCGGACTCGCGGTTGATGTGGGTCTTGCGGACCAGGTCCTTGAGATAGACGATGCCGACGATGTCGTCCTCGTTCTCCCCGGTGACGGGGATGCGGGAGAAGCCGGAGCGCAGGGCCAGGGTCAGCGCCTGCCGGATCGTCTTGTAGCGCTCGATGCAGACCAGATCCGTACGCGGCACCATGACCTCGCGCACGAGCGTGTCGCCGAGCTCGAAGACGGAGTGCACCATGCGGCGCTCCTCGTCCTCGATCAGCGACTCCGCCTCGGCGAGGTCGACCATCGCGCGCAGCTCGGCCTCACTGGCGAACGGGCCCTTGCGGAAGCCCTTGCCCGGGGTCAGCGCGTTGCCGATGAGGATCAGCAGCTGCGGGATCGGGCCCATGACCCTGGCCAGCGGCAGCAGGACGTACGCCGCGGCCGTGGCGGTGTTCAGCGGGTGCTGGCGGCCGATGGTGCGCGGCGAGACGCCGATGGCGACGTACGAGACGAGCACCATCACGCCCATGGCCACGGCCAGCGCCTGCCAGGTCTGCGGGAACTCCTTCAGGCAGGCGTACGTGACGAGCACGCCGGCCGACATCTCGCAGGCGACCCGGACCAGCAGGGCGACATTGAGATAGCGGGTCGGGTCCGCCGCGACCTGCTCCAGCCTGGCGCTTCCGCGCCGGCCGGAGCGGACCGCCTCGGCGGCCCGGAAGCTGGAGACCCGGGCGATGCCCGCCTCCGCGCAGGCCGCCAGCCAGCCGACGACGACCAGCAGCACGGCGCCCAGGACGAGGGGAACGCTCACGAGACGGTCGGGGCGGGCGACGGACCCTCCAGGCCCCGCTCTGCGCGCCAGCCGTCGACGATCGCGGCCTGGAGGCCGAACATCTCGGCCCTCTCGTCCGGCTCCTCGTGGTCGTAGCCGAGGAGGTGCAGCACACCGTGGACGGTGAGGAGCTGGAGCTCCTCGTCCATGGAGTGCTGGGTCTCCGCCTCGTCGCCCTGCCTCTTGGCGACCTCCGGGCAGAGCACGATGTCACCGAGGAGCCCCTGCGGGGGCTCCTCGTCGTCCTTGGACGGCGGACGCAGCTCGTCCATCGGGAAGGACATGACATCGGTCGGACCGGGCAGGTCCATCCACTGGATGTGGAGCTGCTCCATGGCATCGGTGTCCACCACGATCACCGAGAGCTCGGACAGCGGGTGGATCCGCATCCGCGCGAGTGCGTAGCGGGCGATGTCGAGGATCGCCTGCTCGTCGACCTCGGTTCCGGACTCGTTGTTGACATCGATCGACATGGTGCGCTGCTACTGCTTCCGTTGGTGGCTGTCTCGGCTGTCGTACTTCTCGTACGCGTCGACGATACGGCCGACGAGCTTGTGCCGGACGACATCCTGGGAGGTGAGCCTGGAGAAGTGGACGTCCTCCACCCCGTCGAGGATCTCCTGGACCTGGCGCAGACCGCTCTTCGTGCCGTTCGGCAGGTCGACCTGGGTGATGTCACCGGTGATGACGATCTTCGAGTCGAAGCCGAGCCGGGTGAGGAACATCTTCATCTGCTCGGCGCTGGTGTTCTGCGCCTCGTCGAGGATGATGAACGCGTCATTGAGGGTCCTGCCCCGCATGTAGGCCAGCGGCGCCACCTCGATCGTGCCCGCCGCCATGAGGCGCGGGATCGAGTCGGGGTCGAGCATGTCGTGCAGCGCGTCGTACAGGGGGCGCAGGTACGGGTCGATCTTCTCGTAGAGCGTGCCGGGCAGGAAGCCGAGCCGCTCGCCGGCCTCGACCGCGGGGCGGGTCAGGATGATCCGGTTGACCTGCTTGGACTGGAGGGCCTGGACGGCCTTGGCCATGGCGAGGTAGGTCTTGCCGGTGCCCGCGGGGCCGATGCCGAAGACGATCGTGTGCTTGTCGATCGCGTCGACGTACCGCTTCTGGTTGAGCGTCTTGGGGCGGATCGTGCGGCCGCGGCTGGAGAGGATGTTCTGCGTGAGCACCTCGGCGGGGGTCTCCTCGCCGTCCCCCTCCCCGCGCTCCGCCGCCCTGAGCATGGCGATCGAGCGTTCCACTGCGTCCTCCGTCATCGGCTGACCGGTGCGGAGCACCAGCATCATCTCGTCGAACAGGCGCTGGATCAGGGCGACTTCCGTCGCGTCCCCGACGGCGCTGATCTCGTTTCCCCGGACGTGGATGTCGGCCGCCGGGAAGGCCGTCTCGATCACGCGCAACAAGGCGTCACCCGAGCCCAGGACGGTCACCATCGGATGGCTGGCGGGGACGGTGAAGTGGGCTCGCGCCTGCTTCGGCGCAGGGGTCTGGGCTGTGGGTGTCTGAGTCATGGGCCGGCTCTGTGGCCTGCACATACCTCCCGTCGCAAGGTTCTCGCCGATCGACAACCTCTCGGATTACCAAGCGTACGACCCCGCACCGACAACACCGAGAGCTTTTTCGCACAGGCTGGCGAACCGGATCCCCGGCCGTCAGACGGGGTGGCGGAAGCCGATCGTCGGGACCGCGCGGCGCAGCGGCCAGGGCCGGGCGGCGGCGGGCAGCAGGTCGTCCAGGAAGGCGTACCGGCGCAGCGCGGCCGGGTCCTGGTCGGCGAAGGTACGGATCCGCTGCCACCAGGCGGCGACCTCCTCCCAGCCGGGCGCCGAGAGCGAGCCGCCGAACTCCTGGACGGAGAGGGCGGCGGTGAGTCCGGCGAAGGCCAGCCGGTCGGCCAGCGGCCAGTCGGCGAGGGTGCCGGTGACGAATCCGGCGACGAAGACGTCCCCGGCCCCGGTGGGGTCCAGGGCCTCGACCTCGATCGCGGGCACCTCGGCGCTCTGCCCGCTCGCCGAGTCGACCGCGTACGCGCCCTCCGCGCCCAGGGTGACCACGGCGAGCGGCACCCGTTCGGCCAGGGCGTGGGCGGCGGCGCGGGGGCAGTCCGTGCGGGTGTAGCGCATCGCCTCCTCGGCGTTGGGGAGGAAGGCCTGGCAGTGCTCCAGGTCGACGAGGGCGTCCAGGTCCCAGCGGCCGGTCTCGTCCCAGCCGACGTCGGCGAAGATCCGGGCGCCGTTGCGGGCCGCGGTGGCGACCCAGGGCTCGCCGCGGCCGGGGGCGAGCGAGGCGACGGCGGCGCGGGCCCGGGGCGGGCAGCAGGGGAAGTCCGGGCCGCCGTCGGGGACGGTGGGCCCGGGGGCCTCGTGGCCGTGCGAGACCATGGTCCGCTCGCCCTCGTACGCCATGGAGACGGTCACCGGCGAGTGCCAGCCGGGGACCGTGTGCGACATGGACAGGTCGATGCCCTCGCCCTGCTCCAGGGCGTCCCAGCAGTACTCGCCGTAGTGGTCGTCGCCGAAGGCAGCGGCCAGGGAGGTGTGCAGGCCGAGCCGGGCCAGGGCGGTCGCCATGTTGGCGACGCCGCCGGGGCTGGAGCCCATGCCGCGCGCCCAGGACTCGGTGCCGCGCACCGGGGCGCTGTCCAGGCCGGTGAAGATGATGTCGAGGAAGACCGTGCCGGTGAGGAAGACGTCGCAGTCCGGGTCCTGCGGCGCGCGCAGTCCGTCGAGTGGGTCGATGCCTGGAATGTCCGCGCTCACCTTGCACTCCCGGTCGTGGTGGATCCGGCCAGTGTGCCCGATCGGCCGGTGTGACCGGAGGGCGCGCGCCGCCGGTCGCGCGAGCCGGTCGCAGCACCTCACGAGGAGGCGCGGACCCGCGCAAACCTCTGCCTATACCCGCGCGTTCGGAGCGCAAACCAATATGTGATCCGGATCACTCGAGGCCACCTTTCGGGGGACTGTCCGCGGTTGATACAAATTGGCCAGCGGGCCCCTTCGGCGACGGTTGCCGAGGAGTGGCACGAATTCTCCGTGACTTCCGTGTTGCCCGCTTCCCCCTTGTTTCCCGTGTTTCCCGCATTGCCCTCCCCTGCCTTCCCGCCGTACCCCGGCATGTCTTCAGGAACGCCCATGTCCTCGCGCCCGCGCGCCGCGTGGCCCCTGGTCGCCGTGTTCACCGCCGGTTACCTCGCCTCCTACCTGCTCCCCACCATCGTCGGGCGGCTCTCCGTCCATCTCGGCCTCGGCACGGCCCAGGCCGGTCTGGTCGGCAGTGCCCTGCTGCTGAGTTCGGCGAGCGCCGGGTTCACGCTGGCGGGCCGCGTCGAGACGTACGGGCCGCGGCGCCCGGCCCGGATCGGGCTGCTGCTGGCGATGGCGGGGTACGGCTGCGCCGCCCTGGCCGGGTCGGTGCCGCTGGTCGTGGCGGGCGCGGTGGTCGGCGGGCTCGGTTCGGGCACGGCGACCGCGGTGGCCGCCTCGGGCATCGCCGCCCAGCGCGACCCGCACCGGACCTCCTCGCTCGGGCTGCTCAGCGTCTCGGCGACGGCGGGCGCGCTCTATCTGACGATCCCGCACCTCGGCGGCGGGCACCGGCTGCCGTTCGCCTCGATCGCCCTGGTCGCGCTGCTGGTCTGGCCCGCCACCGCGCGGCTCGGCGGCCCCGCGCCCGCCGCCACCGGCACCCCCGTCACCGGGCGGCTGCCGCACCGCGGGTCAGGGCTGGTGCTGGCGGGCGGGATGCTCGTCTGGTCCATGGCGCAGAACGCGCTGTGGGGGGTCAGCGGCCGGATCGGGGTAGCCCAGGTCGGGCTCTCCGAGGTCGTCATCGGCGCGGTGTTCGCCGCCGCGCTCGGGGCCGGGCTGCTGGGGGTGATGGGGGCCGGGCTGCTGGGGGCCCGGCTGGGCCGGGCGGTGCCGATCGGGCTGGGCACCGTGATCATCGCGGTGAGCATCGTGCTCAGCTCCTCGGCGGGCAGCCTCGGCTCGTTCGCGACCGGCGAGATCCTGTGGAACACCGTGTACCCGGTGGTCCTGTCGTACCTGATCGGGCTGGCAGCCTCGCTGGACGTACGCGGCCGCTGGGCGGTCCTCGCGGGCTCCGCGTCGTCCGTCGGGGTGGCCTGCGGCCCGGTGCTCGGCAGTGTGCTGTCCGAGCTGGCCGGCTACCCCGGGATGGGGCTGGTGCTGGGCGCGGTCACGCTGCTGGTCGCGGCCCCGTTCACGGCCGTCGCCCTGCACACCGGCGGACGCCCGCTGGTGCCGGGGTCGGTACGCCGCCGGGGCGGCGCACCGGCCGCGCTGCTCGCCGTCACCACCGGGGCGGTGCCCGGGGCCGTGCCCAGGCTGGGCGCGCCCGAGCAGGCCGTCACGGAGATCAGCCTGCCGGTGCGGCGCAGGCGGCCGGTGCGGGGTGCGTTCCGCACGGCCGGTCCGGCGGGCGGTGCCGGTCAGTCGAACGCGTACGCCTCGACCTCGGACAGGTAGCGCGCCCGGCGCTCCTCGTCGTGGTCGAGGAAGGCCGCCTCGAAGGAGTTGCGGGCCAGGGTGCGCAGCTGCTCGCGGTCCAGGCCGAGCGCCTCGTGGACGGCGTGGAAGGTGTCGCCGACGTAGCCGCCGAAGTAGGCGGGGTCGTCGGAGTTGACCGTGCACAGGAGTCCGGCGGCCATCATCTCGCGCAGCGGGTGCTCCTCCAGTACGTCGATGGCGCGCAGCCGTACGTTGGACAGCGGGCACAGGGTGAGCGGCACCCGCTCCGCGACCAGCCGCTCCACCAGCTCCGGGTCCTCCATGCAGCGCAGTCCGTGGTCGATCCGCTCGACGCCGAGGACGTCCAGCGCCTCACGGATGTACGCGGGCGGGCCCTCCTCCCCGGCGTGCGCGACCCGGCGCAGCCCGAGCGCCGCGGCCGCCTCGAACACCTCGCGGAACTTGACGGGCGGGTGGCCGACCTCGGCGGAGTCCAGGCCGACGGCGCTGATCCGGTCCAGGTACGGCTTGGCGGAGTCCAGGGTCTCCAGCGCCGATTCGGCGGACTGGTCGCGCAGGAAGCACATGATCAGCTGGGTGGAGATGCCGTGCTTCTCCTCGCTGCGCTCCAGCGCCCGGCCCAGCCCTTCGACGACGGTGCCGATCGGGACGCCGCGGGCGGTGTGCGCCTGCGGGTCGAAGAAGATCTCCGCGTGCCGGACGCCCTGGGCGGCGGCGCGGGCGAGATAGGCGTCGGCGAGCTCCTCGAAGTCCTGCTCGGTGCGGAGCACCGCCATCAGCGCGTAGTAGAGGTCCAGGAAGCTCTGGAGGTCGTCGAAGAGGTAGGCGGTACGCAGCTCCTCGGTGTCCGCGTACGGCAGTTGCACGCCGTTGCGCGCGGCGAGGGCGAAGGCCAGCTCGGGTTCGAGGGTGCCTTCGATGTGCAGGTGGAGTTCGGCCTTGGGGAGATGCACGGGTTTTTCACGCTCACAGACGGTGACGCTGGTACTGGTGTGGTCAGAGGTGGCGGGTGGGCACGGGGACCCTGGCGAGGTCCTGGGCCACGGTCAGTTCGCCCTCGAACCCCGCCGCGCGGGCCTGGGCCTCGAAGGCGGCCGGGTCGTCGTAGCGCTGCGAGAAGTGGGTCAGCACCAGGTGCCGTACGCCCGCGTCCCGGGCGACCCGGCCCGCCTGACCGGCGGTCAGGTGGCCGTGGTCGGTGGCGAGCCGTTCGTCCTGGTCGAGGAAGGTCGACTCGATGACCAGCAGGTCGCAGCCCTCGGCGAGGACGTGCACGCCGTCGCAGAGCCGGGTGTCCATGATGAACGCGAACCGCTGGCCGCGCCTCGTCTCGGACACGTCGTCGAGGGTGACACCGCCGAGGGCGCCCTCGCGCCGGATGCGGCCGACGTCCGGCCCCCGGATGCCGTGCTCGGCGAGCTTCCCGGGCAGCATCCGGAGCGCGTCCGGTTCGACGAGCCGGTAGCCGTACGACTCGACGGGGTGCGAGAGCCGCTGCGCGCTGAGGGTGTACGTGCCGGTGGTGGCCAGCGCCCCGTCGGCGGCGACGGGGGCCTCGGTGAGCTCGACGGACTCGCGGTAGGCGGTGGCGTACCGCAGCCGTTCGAAGAAGTGCTGCCCGCTCGCCGGGTAGTGCGCGGTGACCGGGTGCGGGACCTGGTCGAGGTTGATCCGCTGGATCACCCCGGCCAGGCCCAGCGAGTGGTCGCCGTGGAAGTGCGTGACGCAGATCCGGTCGATGTCGTGCGCGGCGACACCGGCCCGCAGCATCTGGCGCTGGGTGCCCTCACCGGGGTCGAAGAGGATGCCCTCGCCGTCCCAGCGCAGCAGATAGCCGTTGTGGTTGCGGTGCCGGGTCGGGACCTGGCTGGCGGTGCCGAGGACCACGAGTTCGCGTACGGACATGGTGCGGTGCCCCTAGCCGGGGGGCCACTGGAGGCCGCGGCCGCCGAGGACGTGGGCGTGCGCGTGGAAGACGGTCTGGCCCGCTCCGGCGCCGGTGTTGAGGACGATCCGGTACCCGGAGTCCACGATCTTCTCGTCGGCGGCGACCTGCCCGGCCTCGCGCAGCACGTCGGCGGCGACCGACGGCTCGGCGGCGGCGAGCGCGGCGGCGTCCGGGTGGTGGACGCGCGGGATGACCAGGACGTGGACCGGGGCCTGCGGGTTGATGTCCCGGAAGGCGACGGTGGTCTCGGTCTCGCGGACGATGGTTGCCGGGACCTCACCCGAGACGATCTTGCAGAACAGGCAGTCGGGCTGCGGTTCTCCCGCCATGGGACTGGCTCCTCGGTAGCTGGTGATCGTTGTACGGCATGGTAGCGGGGCCCCCGGCCCCGCCACCCCCGTCCCCCGGCTACGCCCCGGGCAGCTCCGGTGCCCGGACCGCCGGGGCCCGGGTCAGCGCCTCCAGGGCGATCCGGATCGCCTCGTCCAGCTGCGGGTCGCGGCCCGCCACGTGGTCCTGCGGGGTGACGACGACCTCGATGTCGGGATCGACGCCGTGGTTCTCCACACCCCAGCCGTCCGTCTCGAACCAGAACGCGTACTTGGGCTGGGTGACCCCGGTCCCGTCCACCAGCTGGTAGCGGCTGTCGATGCCGATCACGCCGCCCCAGGTACGCGTACCGACGACCGGGCCGATGCCCAGTGCCTTGATCGCGGCGGTCACGATGTCGCCGTCCGAGCCGGAGAACTCGTCGGCCACCGCGACCACCGGGCCGCGCGGCGCGTCCAGCGGATAGGTGTGCGGCCGCATCCCGCGCGGTACGTCCCAGCCGATCACCCGGCGGGCGAGCTTCTCCACGATGAGCTGCGAGGTGTGGCCGCCGCGGTTCTCCCGGACGTCCACGATCAGTCCCTCGCGGGCCATCTCGACCCGCAGGTCGCGGTGGAGCTGCGCCCAGCCCGCGCCGCTCATGTCGGGGACATGGAGGTAGCCGAGGCGGCCGCCGGAGCGCTCGTGCACCCGGGCCCGCCGGCCGGCGACCCAGTCGTGGTAGCGCAGCGCCTCCTCGTCGTCGGTCGGTACGACGACCACGTGGCGGGGCTCCCCGCCGTCCGCGGGGGCGACGGTCAGCTCGACCGGGCGGCCCGCCGAGCCGGTGAGCAGCGGGGCGGGCCCGGTCACCGGATCGACCGGGATGCCGTCGACGGCGAGGACCGTGTCCCCGGCGCGCACCGCCACGCCGGGCGCGGCGAGCGGTGAGCGGGCCTCCGGGTCGGAGGTCTCCGAGGGGAGGACCCGGTCGATGCGCCAGGTGCCCCCGTCGGTGCGGGAGAGGTCGGCGCCGAGCAGTCCCTGCCCGGCCGATTCGTCGTACCAGCCGGAGGCCGGGCGGACGTAGGCGTGCGAGGTGCCGAGCTCGCCCTGGACCTCCCACAGCAGGTCCACCAGGTCGTCGTGGGTGGCGACCCGGGCCAGCACCGGGCGGTAGCGGTCCAGGACGCCGTCCCAGTCGACGCCGCCCATGCCGGGGTGCCAGAAGTTGTCCCGCATGAGGCGGCCCGCCTCGTCGTACATCTGGCGCCATTCCGCGGCCGGATCGAGGACGCGCCGGACGCGGGAGAGGTCGACGGTGATCCCGCCGTCGCTGCCGCCGTCCTCGTCGTCGGCCGCGACATGGCTGTCGGACGGTACGACGCGCAGCGCGCCACGGGTGCGCAGGACGAGCCGCCGGCCGTCCCCGCTGACCTCGAAGTCCTGTACGTCCGAGGCGAGTTCCTCGCTGCGCAGCTTCTCCAGGTCGTACCGCTCCAGGGTGGTCTCGGGGCGGCCGGAGCCGGGGACGGCGGCGCTGGTGCCGAGCACCCCGGCCGTCGGGTGGCTGAGCCAGAGCAGCCCGTCCTTCGCGGCGCGGAGCGTGGAGTAGCCGGCGGCCCGGACGGGCAGCGGCACGATCCGGCCGGCCAGCCCTTCGAGGTCGATGCGGGTGATGGGCTGTGCGGTCGGGTTGTCCTGGTCGCCCTCGCCGCTCTTGTCCTTCTCCACGGGCAGGCCGTGGCGCTGGGGGCCGAACGGGGAGGGGGTGGTGGCGGCGAGCGTCAGCAGGTACGGGCGGCAGGCGGCGAGGAACGCCAGGTCGAAGACGTGGCTGTCGTAGACCGGGTCGAAGGAGCGCTCGGAGAGGAAGGCGAGGTGCTTCCCGTCGTTGGTGAACGCGGGCGAGAAGTCCCGGAAGCGCAGCGGGGTGGCCTCGGCGACCGACAGGTCGGTGAGGTGGGCGAGCTTGAGCTGGCTGAGCGGGCGGGGTCCGGGGTGGGACCAGGCGAGCCAGGTGGAGTCGGGCGAGAAGACGAGGCCCGAGGCGTCGCCGTGCTCGGAGCGGTCCAGTTCGTGGACCTCGCCGCTCTCCCGTCCGACGACCAGGACCCGCCCGTCGTGCGTGGCGACGGCGAACCGGCTGCCGTCGGGGGCCGCGGCCAGGTCGAGGACCCGGCCGAGCCGTCCCGCCGCGAGCCGGTGCGGCGCCGCGCCGGGAGCGGCGCCGGTGGCGGGGGCGCACTCCAGGGCGTCGTCGCCCTCGGCGTCGGTGACCCAGACGACGTGCGGATCGCCCTCGGCCTGGAAGGTACGGGCCAGCCGGGCGCGTACGCCGGGTTCGGCGGCGAGCGCGCGGGCCGGGCCGCCCCGGTGGGTGACCCAGTGGACGGCGCCGCGGGTCACGACGGCGCTGCCGCGGCCGGTGCGGTCCGGGGAGACGGATCGGAGGTGGCCGTCGGCGTGCACGGGGAACGGCTGGAGGTCGGTGCGCTGGCCGCCGAGCCGGATGTCGAGGCGGCGGGGGGCGCTGCCCGTCAGGTCGTCGAGCAGCCAGAGCTCACCGGCCGAGGCGTGGACGACACGGCTGCCGTCGGTGCTCGCGTGCCGGGCGTAGAAGCCGTCGAGGCTGGTGTGGCGGCGCAGGTCGGAGCCGTCGGGGAGGGAGGAGTAGACGGCGCCGGTGCCCTCGTGGTCGGAGAGGAAGGCGACGCGTCCGCCGACCCACATCGGGCATTCGATGTTCCCGTCGAGCCCCTCGTGGAGCCGGACGAACCGGGCCGGGCCGTCCGCCGGGGGCTCCTGCTCGATCCACAGCTTGCCCGCCGCACCGCCCCGGTAGCGCTTCCAGGCGACGGCCTCGCGCCCCATGGTGGCCGAGAGCAGCAGGGCCCGGCCGCCGGGCCCGTGGGCCAGCGAGCCGAGCTGCCCGTACGGGAGGATCCGCGCGGGGCCGCCGTCGACCGGGACGGCACTGGCCCGGGTGCGCCGGAACGACGCCTGTCCGTGGGCGCTGACGACGAGCACCTCACCGCCGGACGTCCAGCCGTGGACCTCGGTCCGGCTGTCGGCCCAGTACGTGAGCCGGGTGGCGGGGCCGCCGTCGGCCGGTGCGAGGTACACCTCCGGGGCCCCGTCCCGGGTGGACGTCCAGGCGACCGCGGCCCCGTCCGGCGATATCCGCGGCTGGCCGACGGGCCGGTTGTCGGCGCTGACACGCCAGGCCCGGCCACCGTCCAGCGGCGCCAGCCAGACGTCGTCCTCGGCGGTGAAGGCGATCACGTCGCCGTGGACATGGGGGTACCGGAGGTAGGCAGGCTGCGTCACACCGATCACCCTAGGGGCGCGGCCGTGCCGTCCGTAACCGGGTTGGCCGGAGTCCGGCGGGTGGCCGGACACCGGTCCGGACTCATTTGCCCAGGGGGGTTTCGGTCACCGTCACGGTGACGGTGACGGTGGGCCGGAAGCCGTTGCCGCCCGCGGCCGGCGGGATCGGGGTGATCACGGAAACCGGGGGCGGGGCGTCGCAGTTGCCGAGCACGTCGGCCCGGAAGACGGACCGCCCGCCCGCTCTCGCGGTCAGATCGCCCCGTACGCACCGCCCTCCGAGCTCCTGCGTCACCTTGCCGGTGAGCGTGATGGTCTCGCCGCTGCCGGTCCTGCCCGAGCAGTCCACGTTCGCGCTGCGGGGCACGGACGCGGCGGGCGAGGCGCCCAGGGCGCGGGCGCCGTCGACCCCGGCGGAGCAGCTCAGCCACCGCACGTCGACCCCGTTGCTCTCCAGCGCGCCGGTGCCGACCCGGTCGGTGGTCACGGCGATGGAAGCGGAGTTCAGCCCGCCCGCCGGCTCGCAGGCGGCGGTGGTCAGGACCGCCGCGGCCACGAGTGAGCAGGCGGCCGGAACACGTCGGCCCCGCCCCTGGATCCATGCCCTTGTTGTCCCCATACGGGCAGCTTCCCACCGATCACCCGCCGGACGGTAGAAGGCGTGCGGGCGCGCCGAAATTGGCTCCGGAGCGCGCGCCCGGGCCCGGACGGATCACGCCGGGTCCCGGGGGGGGATTGCGTCACGACCAGCGGCCGGTGCGTCCCAGCAGCAGGGCCGTCGCCGCCGTGCCCGCGGTGGAGGTGCGCAGCACGCTCGCGCCGAGCCGGCAGGTCCGGGCCCCCGCCGCGGCGAAGACCGCGAGCTCCTCCGGCGACACCCCGCCCTCGGGCCCGACGACCAGCACGATCTCGCCCCGCGCGGGGAGTTCGACGGTGGCCAGGGCATCGCTGGGGTGTTCCCGGTCCTCGTGCAGGACGGCCGCGAACTCCGCCCCGGCGAGCAGGGCGGCGACCTGTTTCGTCGTCATCGCGTCGGCCACCTCGGGGAAGCGCACCCGGCGGGACTGCTTGCCCGCCTCCCGGGCCGTAGCACGCCATTTCGACAAGGACTTGAGGCCGCGTTCACCCTTCCACTGGGTGATGCAGCGGGCCGCCTGCCAGGGCACGACCGTGTCGACACCGGTCTCCGTCATGGTCTCCACGGCGACCTCGCCCCGGTCGCCCTTGGGCAGCGCCTGGACGACGGTGATGCGCGGGGCGGGCAGCGGTTCCTCCCGCACCGGGGCCAGTCCGGCGAGGACGAGCCGGTCCTTGCCCTCGGCGGCCGACACCAGGCCCTCGGTCCAGCGGCCCCGCCCGTCGGTGAGCACGACCGCCTCGCCCGCGCGCAGTCGCTTCACCGACACGGCGTGCCGGCCCTCGGGGCCCTCCAGGACGAACTCGGGCCCGTCGGGGACCTGTTCGACGACGAAGACGGGTGCGGTCACTTCGTACTCCCTGTGCTCAGTGCCGTACGCGCGGCGTCCAGTTCCTGGGCGAGCAGCCCGACCAGCCGGGCGGCCGGCAGCTCGCGTGCCATCCGGTGGCCCTGCCCGGCCCACAGCGCCATGCCCTGCGCGTCCCCGGCCTTCGCCGCCGCCCGGCGCAGCCCGGCCGTCAGGTGGTGGACCTGGGGGTAGGCGGCCGGGGCGTACGGGCCGTGCTCGCGCATGAAGCGGTTGACCAGGCCGCGGGCCGGGCGGCCGGAGAACGCCCGGGTCAGGGCGGTCCGGACGAACAGCGGGTTGGTCAGCGCCTGTTTGTGCAGCACGCTCGCCCCGGATTCCGGGCAGGCGAGGAAGGCCGTGCCCAGCTGCGCCGCGTCGGCGCCCGCGGCGAGCACCGCGGCGATCTGCGCGCCGCGCATCAGTCCGCCCGTGGCGACGATCGGGATCTGCACGGTCTCGCGGACCTGGGACACCAGCGAGAGCAGCCCGATCCCCGAGCCGTCGGCCTGCGGGTCGTCGCGGTGGGTGGACTGGTGGCCGCCCGCCTCGATGCCCTGGACGCAGACCGCGTCGGCGCCCGCCCACTGGGCGGTCTGGGCCTCCTCGGGCGTGGTGACCGTCACGACGGTGTACGTGCCGACGCCGGCGAAGGCGTCGAGGGTGTCACGGGTGGGGCAGCCGAAGGTGAACGAGACGGCCGGGACCGGATCGTCCAGCAGGATGGCCAGCTTGGCGTCGTAGCCGTCGTCCCCGTCCACGTCCGTGTCGCCGAGCGGGGTCTCGTACCAGGCGGCCTCGCCCGCGAGCTGGTGCCGGTACACCTCGACGGCGCTCGGGTCGGCGAGCCCCGGCTGCGGCATGAAGAGGTTGACGCCGAAGGGCTGGGCGGTCAGCCCGCGCAGCTGTTTGATCTCGTTGTACATCCCGTCCGCGGTCTTGTAACCGGCGGCGAGGAAGCCGAGCCCGCCCGCCTCGGAGACGGCCGCGACGAGCTGCGGACAGGAGGCACCGCCCGCCATCGGGGCCTGCACGATCGGATACCGGCAGAGATCGGTCAATGCGGATGACATGACCGCATCGTGTCACGCCCGGGCCGGACCGGACCCGCCGGGACGCACCCGCCACGGCCCCGGTACGCGCAGACGCCGGGCGGCCCCCGTCGAGGG
>NZ_JBHJQP010000101.1:0-29574 GCF_042262625.1 Streptomyces sp. NPDC056347
TATCCGGACGGGACCCCGTGGGGCGGCCGCCGCGGGCCCGGGCGGGCCCGGAAAGGGAGCCGGCCCGGGCCCGCGAGACGTGCCGGTCGTGTCCGCTCAGACGTTGACGCCGTAGTCGGACGCGATCCCTGCCAGGCCGGAGGCGTAACCCTGGCCGACCGCACGGAACTTCCACTCGCTGCCGTGCCGGTAGAGCTCGCCGAAGACCATGGCGGTCTCCGTCGAGGCGTCCTCGCTGAGGTCGTAGCGGGCCAGCTCCACGCCGTTCGCCCGGTTCACGACACGGATGAACGCGTTGCGGACCTGGCCGAAACTCTGCCCACGGCTCTGCGCGTCGTGGATCGAGACCGGGAAGACGATCTTGGCGACGTCGAACGGGACCGCCGACAGGTCCACATTGATGGACTCGTCGTCGCCCTCGCCCTCGCCGGTGAGGTTGTCGCCGGTGTGCTGGACCGATCCGTCCGGGCTCGTGAGGTTGTTGTAGAAGACGAAGTGCAGGTCGGACAGGACCTTGCCGGACTCCGAGCAGAGCAGCGCGCTCGCGTCGAGGTCGTGGTCGGCGCCCGTCGTCGTCCGTACGTCCCAGCCCAGGCCGACCGTCACTGCGGTCAGGCCGGGTGCCTCCTTCGACAAGGAGACGTTGCCGCCCTTGGCCAGGGTCACACCCATGAAACATCCTCCATTGATCCAGTGGTCCAGTGAATCGGTGACGGCGCCGTTGCCGCCGTCGCCAGGTCAACGACGGCGTCGTGACCATGGTTCCCATGCTTGCGCAAACCGTGAAGTGATCGTTCGCGAGGCGCGTTCCCTCCACGGGTCGGTGCGTTACGCGTGCGGCTCGGTGCGGGCGACCTGCGCATCGGTGTGCGGTGCCGGTGCCCCGTGAGCCATCTGCGGGTCGGTGTGCGGCGCCTGGGCGTCGGTCTCCTTCATGGCCTTCGCCTCACTCTTCAGGATCCGCATGGATTTGCCCAGGGCCCGGGCAGTGTCCGGCAGCTTCTTCGAGCCGAACAGCACGATCACGACGATCGCCACGATCAACAGGTGCCAGGGTTCGAGGCCGTTGCGCAACATAAGGCGTCTCGCCTTCCTTTCGGTGCATTGGCCGGAGTTCATGCTCCGTATCGACGGACAGTGCTTCAGGCTGACTATGGGCAGGTCCGATGATCCACTCGGACGTCAATACTTGCTACATTGCGCAACTGTACAACCATGAGGCGGTGAAGCACGTCTTGCCTCATGGAAACGGACGGACGGGGTGGGGCCGATGACGGGTAGTCGGAAAGCGGGACGGGGCAGGGGAGGTGTACGCCTGCGGCGCGCGGCCATGTTCGGGCTGTCGTTCCTCGTGCTGCTGGTCGCCGGTGTCGGGTGGGCCTACCTCAAGCTCGGCGGCAGTATCGACACCTTCAGCGCGGACGGGATCTCGGGCGACCGGCCGCCCGGTTCGGAGCAGGGGCAGAACGTCCTGGTCATCGGCTCGGACTCGCGCTCGGGCAGCAACAGCGAACTGGGCGGCGGCACGGGCGAGGTGGGGCGCTCCGACACCGCGTTCCTCCTGCATGTGTACGGCGACCACAAGCACGCGGTGGCCGTCTCCATCCCCCGTGACGCACTGGTCGACATACCGTCCTGCAAGGGGGCCGACGGCCGGTGGACCGCGCCGCAGCGCAACGCGATGTTCAACGCGGCGTTCTCGGTGGGGGAGACCGCCGAGGGAAACCCCGCCTGCACCCAGAACACGGTGGAGCAGCTCACCGGCCTGCGGGTGGACCACACGGTCGTCGTCGACTTCGCCGGCTTCTCCGAACTGACCTCGGCCGTCGGAGGCGTGCCGGTCTGCCTGCCCCAGGACATCTACCAGCGCGACCTCAGCCCGAAGCGGACCACCCGGGGTTCCAAGATCTTCTCCAAGGGGCCGCAGACCGTCTCCGGCCAACGCGCCCTCGACTACGTCCGGCTGCGGCACGGCATCGGTGACGGCTCGGACATAGGGCGTATCAAACGGCAGCAGGCATTCGTCGCCGCCCTCATGAAGAAGGTCAAGTCCGACGGGCTGAACCCGACCACGCTGCTGCCGCTCGCCAACGCCGCCACCGACGCGATGACCGTGGACCCCGGGCTCGGATCGGCGGACAAGCTGCTGTCGTTCGCCATGTCGATGAAGAACGTCGACCTGCACAACACCAAGTTCGTCACCGTCCCCTGGCGCTACGAGGGGGCGCGCGTCGCCATCGTCGAGCCGGACGCCGACGCGCTCTGGGCGGCGCTGAAGGCGGACCGCACGGTCGACGGCAAGGACGCCAGCGGAAAGAAGTCCGGCGGGGACGACGGAAAGAGCGGCGGCGGGGAGTCCGCCGACAAGGCCCCGGTCTCCGGCAAGGGCATCGGCGTCGCCGTCTACAACGGCACCACGGTCCCCGGCCTCGCCGCCCGCGCGGGCGAGCTCCTGCGGTCCCGGGACTTCACCGTCACCACCATGGCCACGGCGAGCAGTCAGGACCACACCACGACGGTCGTCGAGTACGGGCCGGGCCTGCGGGAGCAGGCCGAGACCACCGCGCGGCTCTTCGCCGGAGCCCGGACGACCGAGACCACCGCACCGGGCATCCAGGTGATCCTGGGCACCTCCTACGCGCAGAATCCCTCCGCCACGCCCGGCCCCTCGGCCCCCTCCACCGTGCCCCCCACCGTCGCCGACGAGGCCCGGTCCGCCGACGACGACCCGTGCGCCGACCTCTCGTACGGCTGAGCATCCACCGGGGGCCGGGTCTTCAGTGCGGTGTCCCGGCCACCCGGAGCCGCAGAACCGGGTGCCGGGGCGGCGCGAAGCCGTACGACTCGTACAGCGCGGCCCCGTCCCCGGTGGCGTTCAGGCTCACCGCGCCGGCACCGGTCTCCGTGCGGAACCAGTCGAGCAGGGCGTTGAGGCAGACGCGGGCATGGCCCAGACGGCGGCGTCGGGGGTCGGTGCTGACGTTGAAGATGTGCCCCTGAAGGCCGCCGAGGTTCGCCGGCCCGGGGGCGTGCGCGTCGCACACCCCCGCCGCGGCGGAGACCACACCGAGCTCGGGATCGTCGACCAGGAACGCCGCGAACAGGGCCGGCTGCCCCAGCCGGTCGGCGAACCAGTCGGCCGAGGCCACCCGCCAGGGGGCATCGGGTCCGCCGGTCTCCACCCCCATGCCGTCCAGCATCAGCCCCCGCAGCCGCACCAGCGCGGGTACGTCGTCGAGCGTGGCACGGCGGGCGCGCACCGTGCGCGGAACACCGGGCTCCGCGTGGCCGCCGGGCCCGGGAGAATCGATGTGCGAGGGGATCACGACCGGTTCCACTTCCGTTCGTAGCGGGTGCGGGCCGCCCGCAGGGCGGCCGCGTACAGGGTCAGCACCGAAGCCAGCAACACGTAGTACAGCGGCGGCAGCGCACTCATGCCCAGCAATGCGCCGAGCCCGGTGAGCGGCAGGAGCAGGCCGACCACCGAGAGAGCACAGGCCGCCATCCGCAGCGGACCGCCGCCCCGGCCCCCGGCCGCCCGCCCGCCCGTACGGAGCAGCAGCATCACCAGGGCCTGGGTGAGCAGATTCTCGGTGAACCACCCCGAGTGGAAGGCCTCCTGCCCACCGGACGTCGCGGAGCCGTGCAGGGCGACGGCCAGCACCGCGAAGGTCGCCAGGTCGGCGGTGGCGTTGATCAGCCCGAAACCCGTGATGAAACGGAGGAAGTCGCGGGGCCGGAGCACCGTGGGGCGACGCAGCACCTCGGACGCCGGACGGTCGAAGGCGAAGGCGAGCTGCGCCACGTCGAAGCACAGGTTCTGGACCAGCACCTGCGCCGGAAGCATCGGCAGGAACGGCAGCATCAGCCCCGCCGCCAGCATCGCGATGACATTTCCCAGGTTCGACGAGAGCGTGATGCGCAGATACGTCGCGATGTTCCCGCTGGAGTGCCGCCCCGCGGTGATCGCGTCGTCGATCGCCGCGAGGTCCTTGGCGGCCAGCACCACGTCCGCGGTCTCCCGTGCCACGTCGACCGCGTCACGCGGGCAGATCGCGACGTCCGCGGCATGCATCGCGGGCAGATCGTTGACGCCGTCGCCGAGGAAACCCGTGGTCCGCCCGGCGCTGCGCAGCGCGGAGACGACACGCGCCTTGTGCTCCGGGGTGCACCGGGCGAAGACCGTCGCCCGGTCGGCGGTCTCGGCGACCTCCCGGTCCGACAGCACGTCGAGCCGCTCCGCGGTGACGACCTCGCCCGGATCGAGCCCCAGGTCCCGGCAGGCGCGGGCCACGGTGCCCGGATCGTCGCCGGTCAGCACCTTGACGGCGACGCCCCGGCCCCGCAGCGCGTCCAGCGCGTCGGACGCACTCGGCGTGAGCGCGTCCCGAAACGCGACGAACCCGAGGAACGTCAGCCCCCGTTCGTCGGACGCGGCGTATGCGTGCGGCCGGGCGGGCCGGTCGGCCCGCGCCACGGCGAGCAACCGCAGCCCGCCCGCGGCGTCCCGGGCGGCGAGCGCGCGCAGTCGGCTCCGCTCGGTCTCCTCCAGCGCGCACCGTTCGAGCACCGCCTCGACCGACCCCTTGGTCACCAGCGTGTGCACGCCGAGCCGGCCGGGACGGCGGACCACCGCCGTGGCGAGGCGGCGTACCGGATCGAACGGCAGCGCGGCGACGCCCTCGTACGCGGACCAGTGGTCGTCCTGCTCCTCGGCCGCGTCCAGCACCGCTTCGTCGAGCGCGTCGGGAGCGGGGAGGTCGGCGAGCTCCAACGTCCACAGAGCGTTGACCGCAGCCCAGTGCAGCACCTCGGGAGCCTCCCGGCCCGCCGCGTCCAGCGCGTGCTCGACGACCGGGCGGTCCTGGGTCAGCGTTCCGGTCTTGTCCACGCACAGCACATCGACGGCACCGAGATCGTGCAGCGCGGGCAGCCGCTTGACGATGACCCGGTGATCCCTGGCGAGCAGCGAAGCACCCCTGGCCAGCGCCGTCGTGACGATGACCGGAAGCATCTCCGGCGTCAGTCCCACGGCCACCGCGACGGCGAACGGCAATGTCTCCAGGCCCCGGCCGCGCAGCGCCGCATTGGCCATGAGGACCAGGGGCGGGGTGAGCAGCATGAAGCGGATCAGTGTCCACGAGATCCCGTGCACCGACCGGTCGAAGGCGCTGTCCCCGCGGCGGGCCGAACCGTCGTACGCGGCGGCGAACCGGGTGTCCGCACCCGTCGCCGTCACGACCGCCGTGGCGCTGCCGGAGGCCACGCTGCTGCCCTGGAAGCACAGCTCCGGCCGGGCGAAGAGTCCCTCCCGGCTCCCGTGCGCGGCATCGGCGGCACGTGGCCGCGACGGTGCGTCGACGGGATGCTTGGCAACCGGCACCGACTCTCCGGTGAGCGCCGCCTGGTGGACCGTCAGCCCGCTCGCCCGCAGCAGCCGCACATCGGCGGGTACGAGATCCCCCGCGGCGAGCCGGATCACATCGCCCGGGACCAGCTCCGCGACCGGTAGCTCACGGGCCTGCGACGCCGCGTCCGGGCCGGTCCGGCGCAGCACGGTCGCGGTGGTCGCGACCAGTGCCCGCAGCGCCGCCGTCGACCGGTCGGCCCGATGCTCCTCCGCCGAGCGCAGCAGGCAGCTGACGACCACGAGCACCAGCGTCACGCACGCCGTCCCCCACGAGGCCACGGCGGCCGAGACCAGGCCCAGGCACAGCAGCACCGAGGTGAAGGGGTCACGAAGGCTCCGCAGAAAACGCCGGGGCCAGGAGACCGGGCGCCAGGCGGGCAGGACGTTCTCGCCGCAGCGTGCGAGCCGGTCACCGGCCTCCTCGTCCAGCAGTCCGCGCGGCCCGCTGTCCAGCGAGCGGAGGACCTGGAGCGCGGTGGGCGCGGTTCGGGCCGCGGCCGACGGCCGGGCAGCTGTGGCACGGGTGCCCGCCCGCGCGCCTGCCAGGGGAAGGACGACGGCGGACAGCTCGTCGGGATCGGTGCTGCCGGGACCTGCGGCGGCACTGCCCTCAGGCACCGAGCCCACGGAGGCGTGAGGGCGGTGCGGCGGTGTGCCCGGCGCGCTCGGCGAGCTGGCCGACCATCAGCCGGACGACGGTCACCACATCGGGATCATCGACCAGATACACCTGGCGGCGGCCCTCGCGCCGGGACCGGACGAGACCCGCGAGTTTGAGTTTGGTCAAGTGCTGGCTCACCGAAGGGAGCGTGCCGCCCACCCGGTCCGCGAGGCCGGTCACATCGCTCTCGCCCTGGGCCAGGGCCCACACGATGTGCAGTCGCGCGGGCGTCGCCAGCAGGCCGAAGGCCGCGGCGGCCTCCGCCAGCACCTCCGCGGGCGGATCCTGGAAACCGCCGTCGGCAGCTGTCGACACTCTTCCGCTCTCCCTGTCCGCTCTGCGTCCGCGTGGCCCGGTCGATCGCGCCATCCACGCCCGAAGCGTCCAGTGTAGGCGTCGGACCAAGCCACATGAGAGAGGAGTGCTTGCCCCGACGTGACCGGTGCGCAAGGCTTGTACCAACGGGGCAAGGGGAACGTATGAGCGGGGAGGAGCGGGGAAATGGCGCTGGACAGGGGACTCGACTGGCTCCTCGACGATCTCACGAGCAGGGTCGAGTACATACGGCACGCGCTGGTGCTGTCGAACGACGGACTCGTCACGGGGGCGAGCGCGGGCCTGGCCCGCGAGGACGCCGAGCATCTCGCCGCCGTCTCCTCCGGTCTGTACAGCCTGGCTCGGGGGTCGGGGCGCCACTTCCGGGCCGGGAAGCCCCGCCAGACGATGGTGGAGTTCGACGAGGCGATGCTCTTCGTGACGGCGGCCGGGGACGGCAGCTGTCTGTGCGTGCTGAGCGACGCCGAGGCCGATGTCGGCCAGGTCGCGTACGAGATGACGCTGCTCGTCAACCGGGTCGGTGAGCATCTGGGCGTTGCCGCACGGCAGTCGACGGACGAGGAAGCCGGCCAGGGCTGACCGGACGCGGCTGATTCCGACCGGTCGCGGGAGTTATCCACAGGGCAGACGGGCGGATTCCCTTGCGGGTTACGGTGCTCACAGAGAGTAACCGATTCTCAGGGGGAGAACGTCATGACTGTTACCGAGGACGCGCGCACGGAGACCGTCGGCTCGAGGGCGGGCGGCGCGGTCACGACGGGCTCGATGGCCTTGGGTACGGCGGCCCGGGAACTCCAGCTGAAGCGAGGCGAGTTCGTGATCGCCGTGCATCTGGGCCTGATCGTTCTGACGAGGCCGCAGGACGGCGGGAGGCCCAGGGTCGGCTGCGGCGAGGTCGAGCGGCTCCGGATGCAGGAAGGCTTCCCGGACACGCTGCGGGCCAGGGTGCGTACGGTGGGCACGGCGCAGGGGGCCAGGCAGCTCGGGATCAGCCCGGACCGGTTCACCCGGCTCGCCCGCGCGGGGTGCTTCACACCGATCGCGTTCTACCTCAACCGGTACCGGGCGGTCGTCTGGCTCTATCTCGCCGATGAGATCGCGGACTTCGCTGTCCGGGAGCCACGGCTGCTGACGGGCAGGAGCCCGGCCTGGCTGATCGAGCGACTCGCGAACGGCGCCGACTGCCGGGCGCGCAACTGGCGTTCGCGTCGGGTCGAGCGTCTGTACAGCCTGACGGAGGACCCGTGGGCCCGCGCGGCCGTGCTGGCGGAGACGCTGGACCCGGTGCAACTGGCGGAGGTGGTCGACGATCCGTACGAGCGGGCCCACCTTGCCGGGCTCAAGCCCGAGCCGGCCTTCGGACCGTCCGGGCCGCCGTGGGCGCGCGAAACCATGGCGCACCTCATGCGGGCCGACGAGCCGGACGAGATGCTGTGGCGGCGAGTGACCCTGCTCATGGAACTGGACGACGCGCGGGACGCCCGACCGGCCCCACGCCCGGACGGCGCCTGGCGCGACCTCACGCGCGGGGACCCGGAAGCCGGCAGCGCCTGCGAGCAGGACACTCGGGCCGATGCCGATGCCGATGCCGATGCCGATGCCGATGCCGATGCCGATGCCGATGCCGATGCCGATGCACCCCCTGCTGTCGACGCCGCTGTCGGTTCCGGAGCCACCTCGCGTCAGGAAGCGGGGCGGAGCGCGGCGGACGCGGTGGAGCCACCAGCCGGGCTGCTCGCCCGGATCGGTCTGCGCAGGCGTCCGTACGGGGCGGGCGCCCGCTGCAGCGCGAGGTCACGACGTGCGTCGACTCGTGGGTGACGCGGTGGCCGCCGTCCTCGGCCGCTGGGCGGTCAAAGGATTCGCGTGCGGAGTACCGTCGAGGCATCCTGGCGCGCATGATGATCAGGGAAGCCACCACCGAGGACTGGTCCGCCATCTGGCCGTTCTTCCACGAAATCGTCGCCGCGGGCGAGACCTTCACTTACCCACTGGACCTCGAGCGGGAGGAGGCCCGCTCCTGGTGGCTCCTCCAGGCCCCCAATCGCACGGTAGTCGCGGTCGACGACGAGGGCACCGTTCTCGGCACCGCCAAAATGAACAACAACCACATGGGCAATGGTGCTCACATCGCCAGCGCCAGCTACATGGTGGACCCCGCGCACGCGGGGCAGGGCGTCGGGCGCGCTCTGTGCGAGTACACGCTGGACTGGGCGCGTGCGGCGGGGTTCGGGGCGATGCAGTTCAACGCGGTCGTCGAGACGAATGTGCACGCGGTCGCGCTGTACCGCTCGCTCGGCTTCGAGGTCCTGGGGACGCTTCCGGAAGGGTTCAACCACCCGAAGCACGGGCTCGTCGGGATGCACATCATGCACTGCCGCTTGTGATCCGACTCCACCGACCGCGGCCCGGAGCGCTTTGTGCCCCGCGCGTCTCAGGGCCGCTCGACCGGCGACGGGGGAGCCGGGGGAGTGCCGACGGGCTGCACCATGGGGCCGATCTCGCACCACACCGCCTTGCCCTCCCCGCGAGGCTCGATGCCCCAACGGGCGGCTACGGCGTCCAGCAGGAGCAGGCCCCGGCCCGACGTCGCGGTCTCACCCGGGCTGCGCCGTCGTGGCCAGGCACTGGAGCGGTCCTGCACCGACAGCCGGACCCTGCGTACGGGCTCCGGCAGCACCTCCAGGGTCAGGACCGCGCCGCCCTCGGTGTGCAGCAGCACGTTCACCAAGAGCTCGCCGGTCACCAGCTCGGCGTCGTCCGCGAGTTCCGCCATGTCCCAGTCGGTCAGCGCCTGACGCACGATGTTCCGGGCGTCGGACAGTCCTTCCGGGTCCGCCTGGTGGATGTACTGGTGCAGGCGGGGCGCCCTGGGCGATCCGGGATCCGGGCTGCGGCGGAGAACCAGAAGCGCCACATCGTCCCCCGAGCCCCAGCGTTCCCAGAGCTGGTCCGAGAGGTGGTCGGCCAGCTCCTCGGCTCCCGCCGGTCCCGTGCTCACCTCATGGACCAGCGCCCGCATCCCCACGTCGATGTCCGCCCCCGGCTCCTCGACCAGCCCATCGGTGTACAGCACGAGCGTCTCGCCCGGTACCAGGTCCAGCCGGGTCTCCGGATACTCCTCGTCCCCGAAGTCCGTCGAGATGCCCAGCGGCAGACCGCCGCGCACCTGCGGGCTGCCGACCCTGCCGTCCATGTGCCGGATCAGCGGGCCGAAGTGCCCCGCCCGCACCACGCGCACGGTCCCCGAGGCGAGATCGACCTGGGCGTACGTGCAGGTCGCGAAGCGTTCCGTGTCCAGTTCCGCCAGGAAGCGCGAGGCGCGGGCCAGCACCGTCGACGGAGGGTGCCCCTCGCCCGCGTACGCCCGCAGCGCGATGCGCAACTGGCCCATGATGGCCGCCGCGTGCGTGTCATGGCCCTGCACGTCACCGACCACGATCCCGAACCGTTTGTTGGGCAGGGCGATCACGTCGTACCAGTCGCCGCCGACCTGGCGCCCGCTCCAGGCGGCGTGGTAGCGCACCGCGATCTCGCCGCCCTCGATCTCCTGGATCCGCCGCGGCAGCATCGCCGACTGAAGACCGGTGGCGAACTCGCGCTCCTCGTCGAAGAGCTTCGCGCGCTGCAGGGACTGGGCCACGATGGCGGCCAGCCCCAGGCAGAGGTTGCGCTCGTCGGCGTTGAACGAGGTGTCGTCCCGGTAGAAGAGGGCCAGGGTGCCCAGGGGGCGAGCCTGGGCGACGAGCGGCAGATAGGCGGCGGCCCGGAATTCCAGCCGGTCGGCGTGCGGTGCCAGCACGGGGTAGCGCTCCGTGAGCGCCGCGACGGAGGTCAGGAACCGCGGCCGGCCGTCGAGCACGGTGTCCGCCAGCGGGAACCGACGGTCCAGCCCGGCGTCCCCGATGCCGTCGATCGCCTCCACCGAATCACCGCTCAGCGCGAGGACGCTCAGCGAGGTGTTCTCGACCAGGGCGAGCGAGAGACCGTCCGCCCCGAGCCGGGTCAGCGCATCCGGGCCGGTGAGCGCGGCGGTCACGTCATCGACGGTCACCGCCCGCGACAACGCGCTCGTTGTGCGTTCAACGATGCTGGTCTGCCACTGGCGGCGCTTCTCGAGATCGAGCATGAAGGCCGAATGGGTGACCTCCGCGGTGGCATCCTGCACCACTCCGACGACCCGGTGTGCCCGGCCGTCCTCATGGCGCAGGATGCGGGCCTGGATATGGGTCCACTGGTCCCGCTCGTGCTCCATCGGCACCAGGAAATGCACACTGTACGAACTGCGCCCGCTCCGGATCGCATCATCGATCGCCTTGCTGAGGCGGGTCCGCTCCGACTGTTCCAGCAGATTCAACACGGTCTCGGGCAGCGAATCGAAGGTCTTCGGGTCCAGCCCGAAGACGAGCAGCCCTGCGTCGTCCATGTCGAGCGTCCCGGCTTCCAGGTCCCACTCGAAGCTGCCCGTCCGGTTCATGGCAAGACGTTGCACCGTCCCGATCTCACCACCGTGCCCCCTCTCGAAGAGCAGATGCGACGGAACGGACGCGCTCGGTTGCTGGTCGTGATCGGTCATACCTGCTCCGGAAGTCGCAGGACGGGGCTGCCGGACGGCGCGGCCCGAACCGGGTCACTCAATTGTCGAACCGGTCGCGACAGGTTGCCACAGCGGACACCGAGCGGATGCCTCCGGCCGGAGGACCGGACCGGGCCCGCGTACCGGGCCCGCTCGACCCCTGCCGCCCCGGCCCGTGCCCGGCCCCGGAGAATGGCGGCGGGAGATCGCCCGCGACCCGCGGTCGATACGGCACAGGGGCTGATGGGAGCGCAATCATGAACCACGAAGAACCCGTTCTGCTGCATACCGAAGGGCGTGTCCGGCACATCACCCTCAACCGCCCACGGGCCCTGAACGCGCTGAACCACGACATGGTGGCGCGTCTCGACGCGGCGCTCGCCGGTGCAGAGGCGGACGACACCGTCACCGCGGTCCTGATCACCGGCGCGGGCGGTCGCGGACTCTGCGCCGGTGGCGACATCCGGTCGATCTACGAGGACGCCAGGGCAGGGGGCAGCGCGTCGCCGGACTTCTGGCGTGACGAGTACCGGCTCAACGCCCGGATCGCCCGCTTCCCCAAGCCCTACGTCGCGGTCATGGACGGCATCGTGATGGGCGGCGGCGTCGGAGTCTCGGCCCACGGCGACATCCGGATCGTCACGGAACGCTCGCGCATCGCGATGCCCGAGACCGGCATCGGCTTCGTCCCCGATGTAGGCGGCACGCACCTGCTCGGCGCGGCGCCCGGCGAACTCGGCATCCATCTCGCGCTCACCGCGGACGCCGTCGGCGCGGCCGACGCGCTGCTGTGCGGGCTCGCCGACCACTTCGTCCCGTCCGGGCGCCTTGCCGCGTTGACCGCGGACCTCGCCGGATGCGACACGGCAGCCGGTATCGAGGAGGCGGTGCGACGCCACGGCGCACCCGCGCCGGACGGCGAGCTGGCCGCACACCGCGAGTGGATCGACACCTGCTACGGGGCCGACACCGTGGAGGAGATCATCGACCGGCTCGACGGCAGCGGCGTCCCCGCCGCGAAGCAGGCCGCCGCGACGATCCTCGGCAAATCGCCGACCGCGCTCAAGGCGACCCTCTCCGCGGTGCGCAGGGCACGAGGCCTGGGCAGCCTGGAAGCGGTGCTGGACCAGGAGTACCGGACGTCGTGCGCGGCCTTCACCCGGCCCGACCTGGTGGAGGGTGTACGGGCCCAGATCATCGACAAGGACCGCACACCGCACTGGAACCCGGCGACCCTCGCAGAGGTCACCGAGGCGGACGTGGCCTCCTTCTTCGCTCCGCTGGGCGACCGCGAGCTCGGCCTCGCCGCCGTTCCCGTGACCGGCTGAGCTTGGGCACGGCCCCGTCCGCGTCCCGCGCACGGGCTCAGAGCTCGTTCGGTCCGTCGACCATGCGGAACGGAACTCCGAGCAGGTCCGCCGTGGCCTTGAGGTCCTTGGCGCGATGACCGGTGCACAGCGTCCAGTGGTGACCGACACCGCTCGCCGCCCAGGCGTCGGTCCACTCGCCGGGGTCGAAACCGAAGTCGACCCGGGAGGTGGTGTTGCCGATCTCCAGCAGTGGCCCCGGCACGACCTCGCCCTGCGAGGCGATGAAGGTGAATGTGCCGTCCGCCTCCTGTCCGATACCGAACGTGGTCACCGGCCCGTGCCTGACGTCGAACTCCACGCTCACGCCCCAGCCCCGCTTCCCGTGGTACACGCCGAGGCCCCGCAACAGCGGATCCTTGGCACTGATGGCCAGGTGGGCGGGGCCGTCGTGTCCCATCTCGACCACACGGTCGTGGAAGTCGAGGGCCTGGAGCTCGGTGAAGGACCCACCGGCGCCCAGGGTGTCGGCGATCAGCATGGCCAGGCTCGTGCGCAGCTCGTACTCACCGGCCATGGCGATGCCGCGCGCGGTCAGCAGCGACGCGCCGAGGATCATGCCAGCGCCGAGCCGCTCATGGATCTCGCCGTCGAGCCCCCGGTGGTAGTAGGCGAGGCTGTCGAGGGCGAAGTCCGCGACGAGCCGGTCCAGCCCGACCGAGACCCGCGCCGCCCAGGCGAGGTCGTTCTCGTCGACGGAGTCGTCGAGCGTGAAGACCGTACGGGCGAGTTCGGTGCGCTCCGTGGCCTCCCGGTCCGTCACGGCGGCGACCCGGACCCGCAGATCGTCGAACTCGAGAACCTCGACATGCCCGCCGAACTGCGTGGAGACCAGCGTCATGTCGGTGGAGACATCGAGCATGCCGGGGTACAGATGGCCCATCAGCCCGTGCCGGCCGTAGCGCAGTACGCCCCGCACCCGGGCGGCGCGGATCCAGCGGCGGATCCGGCTCCAGGCGTTCGCGTCGCGCAGATGACCCGAGACGGAACGGAAGGGAATCCGGCCGCGCCGGAACACATTGGCGACCTCCGGCAGCGGGCACTGCCCGCAGTACGCCAGCCAGGTGCCCGTGTCGGTGTCCGGGTGGTTCATGGCCTCGGTCGGCTGCAGGTCGATGACCAGCACCGGGGCATGCGCGCGCTGGGCGATCGGCAGCACCATCGAGGCGGTCAGATACGTCGTCAGAAACGTCACGACGATGTCGCAGTCCGCTGCCCGCAGCCGTTCCGCGGACTTCTGGGCCTCCGGAGGGTCGGAGACGAACCCGGCGTCGACGACCTCGCAGCCCATCGCCTCGAACTGTCCGGTGACGAAGGCGGCCGACTGCCGCAGCCGGTCGAGCAGACCGGGAAACTGCGGCCAGTACGCTCCGAGTCCGCCGGACACCAGACCGATACGGGTACGACGGCGTGTGGTGCGGGCGAGCAAGGCGCCGGGCGCGGCGGGCGATCCATCGGTCATGACGTTCCTTCCTTCGGTTCCGTCGACGGGACGAGCCACCGGAGCGCACCCCGGCCCGGGCCGAACGGTCAGGGCCGCCGCAACCGGGCGGCGGCTCCGTCCCAGGCCCGCTGGTCCCCCCGTGGGGTGTAGTGGCGCAACTCCTGGGTGTGCGCCACCAGTTGTCGCGAGCTCGCCAGGTCGTCGACCAGCCCCCGGGCGCGGGCCTGTGTCAGGATGTTGCCGAGCGCGGTCGCCTCGGCCGGGCCGGCCGTCACCGGCAGCCCCGCGGCGTCCGCGGTCCACTGGCACAGCAGCTCGTTGCGCGAGCCGCCGCCCACGATGTGGATCCGGTTCACCTCCCGACCGGCCAGCGCGGCGGCCTCGCGCAGGGTCCTGCGTTGGGCAAGCGCCAGGCTCTCCAGTACACACCGGACATAGCCCCCGGGGCCGTCGGGCGGCACCTGCCCCGAGGCCACGAGCCGGTCGTCGATGCAGGACACCATGTCGTCCGGCGCGAGGAACCGCTCGTCGTCGGGGTCGATCAGAGCCGCGAAGGGCCGGGCGCGGGCCGCGGCCGCGAGCAGCTCGCCCAGGTCCGGTGCCCAGCCCTGCCGCTCCCAGGACCTGCGGCACTCCTCCAGCAGCCACATCCCCATGATGTTGCGCAGGTACCGTACGGTGCCGTCGACCCCGCGCTCATTGGTGAAGTTGGCCGTACGGGACTCCTCCGTCAGCACCGGGCCCGACAGTTCCAGCCCCGCCAGCGACCACGTGCCGCAGGAGACATACGCGAAGCCGGGTCCGGTCGCGGGCACCGCCGCCACTGCCGATGCCGTGTCGTGCGAGGCGACGGCCGTCACCGGCGTGCCGTCCGGCAGGCCCGTGTACGCGGCGACGTGCGGCAGCAGCGTCCCCGCCGGATCGCCCGGCTCACGCAAGGGCGGGAACCAGGAACGTTCCAGGCCCAGACGCCCGATCAGGGCCCTCGACCAGTCACCGGCCGACGCGTCGAACAGACCGGTCGTCGACGCGTTGGTGATCTCGGCGCCCATGGAACCGGTGAGCCAGTACGTCAGCAGGTCGGGGATCATCAGCATCGTCCGCGCCGCACCCCACTGCGCGCCCGTCCGATGGGCGGCGAGCTGGAACAGGGTGTTGAACGGCAGGTGCTGCACACCGCTCACCGCGTACAGATCCCGCGCACCGCACATCGCGAGCACCCGCTCGGCGGCCCCCGCGTTCCGTCCGTCCCGGTAGTGGAACGGCAGGCCGAGCAGAGATCCGTCCGCGTCCAGCAGGCCGTAGTCGACCGCCCATGAGTCGATGCCGACCGAGGCCACCGGGCCACGGCGCGCGGCGGCCCGCAGACCGTCCAGCATCCCCCGGTACAGCCCGAGCACGTCCCACCGCAGCCCGTCCGGCAACCGGACCGGCACATTGGCGAACCGGTGCGCCTCGGTCAGCGTCAGCCGCTCCGGCCCGACCAGGCCCGTGATCACCCGGCCGCTGGTGGCACCGAGATCCACGGCGGCGAAAGCCGCGTCGCGATGTGGCGTCACGGACATCGGCATCCCTCCGGCTCATCGTAGGAAGGCCGCGGCCACGCCGGCGTCGACCGGAACATGCAGCCCGGTGGTGTGCGTGAGCTCCCCACCGGTCAACGCGAACACCGCATTGGCCACGTGCTCCGGCAGCACCTCACGTTTGAGCAGGGTCCGCTGGGCGTAGAACTCGCCGAGCTTCTCCTCCTCGATCCCGTACGTCGCCGCCCGCTGCGCACCCCAGCCGCCCGCGAAGATCCCCGAGCCGCGCACCACACCGTCCGGATTGACGCCGTTGACCCGGATCCCGTGCTCGCCCAGCTCCGCGGCCAGCAGCCGCACCTGGTGGGCCTGATCGGCCTTGGTGGCCGAATAGGCGATGTTGTTCGGACCCGCGAACACCGAGTTCTTCGACGTGATGTAGACGATGTCGCCACCGAGCTTCTGCGTACGCATCACCCGCGCGGCCTCCCGCGAGACCAGGAACGAGCCGCGCGCCATGATCGCGTGCTGGCGGTCCCAGTCCTGGGCCGTGGTCTCCAGCAGCGGCTTCGACACGGAGATCCCGGCGTTGTTCACCACGAGGTCCACACCGCCGAACGCCAGCACGGTCGCCCGGAACGCCTCGGCGATCTGCTCCTCCCGGGTCACGTCGACCGGCACCGCGAGTGCCGTGTCGGACCCACCGATCTCCCGCGCCACCGAGGCGGCGCGCTCCGCGTCGATGTCGGCGACGACGACGCAGGCCCCCTCCGCGGCCAGCCGGTGAGCGATGGCCCGGCCGATGCCGGACCCGGCACCGGTGACCAGCGCCACCCGGGCGGCCAGCGGCTTCGCCCTCGGCATCCGCCGCAGCTTGGCCTCCTCCAGCTCCCAGTACTCGATCCGGAACTTCTCCGACTCCTCGATCGGCGCGTAGGACGAGACGGCCTCGGCGCCGCGCATCACATTGATCGCATTGAGGTAGAACTCCCCGGCGACCCGGGCCGTCTGCTTGTCCTTGCCGAAGGAGAACATGCCCACCCCCGGCACGAGCACGATCGCCGGATCAGCGCCGCGCATCGCCGGTGAATCGGAAGAGGCGTGACGCTCGTAGTACGCGCGATAGGCCTCCCGGTACGTGCCGTGCAGCTCCGTGAGCCGGGCCGCGGCCTCCTCCAGCGGGGCGTCCGCCGGCAGATCGAGGACCAGCGGGCTGACCTTGGTACGGAGGAAGTGGTCCGGGCACGACGTGCCGAGCGCTGCGAGCCGGGGATGTCCGGTACGGGAGAGGAATTCCAGCACCGGTTCGGTATCGGTGAAGTGGCCCACCTGGGGGCGGTCGGTGGAAGCCAGACCCCGGATCAGCGGCGCGAGCGCGGCCGCGCGCTCCCGGCGCCGTTCCTCGGGCAGGGGCTCCCGGCCCGCCCACACGGGACCGAAGGGCTCGGCTCCGCCCCGCTGGAGCAGAAAGGTCTCGGCCGTCCGGATCATCCAGAGGGCGTTGCGCTCGCACTCCTCGGACGTCTCGCCCCACGCGGTGATGCCGTGGCCGCCGAGGATCACCCCGACGGCTCTCGGATTGGCCGCCTTGACCGCGGCGATGTCCAGGCCGAGCTGGAACCCCGGCCTGCGCCAGCCGACCCACGCCACCCGGTCGCCGAAGCACTGCGCGGTGAGCTTCTCACCGTCCGCGGCGCAGGCCAGCGCGATCCCCGAGTCCGGATGCAGGTGGTCGACGTGGGGAGCCTCCACCAGGGCGTGCATCGCGGTGTCGATTGACGGCGCCGCACCCCCCTTGCCGTGCAGGCAGTAGTCGAAGGCCGCCACCATCTCGTCCTCGCGCTCCACCCCCGGGTACACGTTCCTGAGCGCGCGTACCCGGTCCAGGCGCAGCACGGCGAGCCCGGCCTCGGTGAGCGTACCGAGATCTCCGCCGGAACCCTTCACCCACAGCAGCTCCGTCCCGGAGCCCGTGACGGGGTCGGTTCCGGTGGCCTTGACCGATGTGTTGCCACCGGCGTAGTTGGTGTTCCTGGGGTCGGAGCCGAGCCGGTGGGCGCGTGCCAGGAGTGCGGCGACTTCACTGTGCGTCGCGGAGGCCATGTGATTCCTTCGTGGTCGGGGTTCCGTCCGAGCCGGTCGGCGAGGGGCACGGGGGAGCGGTTCGAGCGTGTCCGGTCGGCCGGCAGGCCCCGAGGCTCAGGCGCCCCAGCCGGCCTGGTCGCCACCGACCCGGGCCGCTGCGATCCGCTCCTGGTTGCCCGAGGCCAGATAAGCGGCGAACGGGTCCTCGGCCAGGTCCAGTTCCGTCCGCACCTCGGCGAGCAGCGGTCGTACATCGGTGTTGTACGCGTCCATCAGGACGCCGTTCGCGGCCAGCACGTCGCCGGACCGCTGTGCTTCACCCAGCGCCGCTCTGTCGACCAGCAGCGCCTTGGCGGTCGCCTCCTGCACATTGGCGACCGAACGGATGACGGCGGGGATCTTCGCCTCGATGTTGTGACACTGGTCGAGCATGAAGTTGACGTTCGTCTCCGGCTTCAGGCCACCGTTGCCGATCACCTCGTGCATGATGCGGAACAGCTGGAACGGGTCGGCCGCCCCGACCATCAGATCGTCGTCCGCGTAGAACCGGGAGTTGAAGTCGAAGGCGCCCAGCTTCCCCGCGCGCAGCAGGAACGCCACGATGAACTCGATGTTGGTACCGGGCGCGTGATGGCCCGTGTCCACCACCACCTGGGCCTTGGGCCCGAGGTTCAGGCAGTGCGCGTACGCCGTGCCCCAGTCCGGCACGTCCATCGTGTAGAACGCGGGCTCGAACAACTTGTACTCCAGCAGCATCCGCTGGTCGTCGGCGAGGCGCCCGTACACCTCGGACAGCGCCTCGGCCAGCCGGTCCTGACGCGCCGCGATGTCGTCCTGGCCGGGGTAGTTGGTGCCGTCGGAGAACCAGAGCTTGAGGTCGGGCGAGCCGGTCTCGTCCATGATGTCGACGCACTCCAGCAGATGGCCGACGGCCTTGCGGCGCACCTTGGGATCCGGGTGGGTGACCGAGCCGAGCTTGTAGTCGTCGTCCTGGAACACGTTCGAGTTGATGGCCCCGATCCGCAGGCCGAGGCCCTTGGCGTGCCGGTTCAGCGCGGCGTAGTCCTCGACCCTGTCCCAAGGGATGTGCAGCGACACCTTCGGCGCGACGCCGGTGAACGCGTGTACCTGCGCCGCGTCCTCCAGCTTCTCGAACGGGTCACGCGGCACACCCGGCTGCGCGAACACCTTGAAACGTGTCCCCGAGTTCCCGTACCCCCACGAAGGGGTTTCGATGACCTGTGACTTCAGAGCTGCCTTGACAGCCGAAACATCAGACATGAGCACCTCGTGGGTGGAGTCGCCCGGTGGGCAGGGACCGCGCGGATGTATGAATCGTTTCACTCGGGACGTACGCTAGGTATGCCGGTGAGGGGCAGTCAAGAACCCGATCGGGTTCTTCGGTCCCCTGGCCCGGCCGCCGGATTTCGCCGGAATGCCGCCCTGAATCAATTCACCGGCGGCCGGTCTAGAGGCTGTCGGGCATGCCCGGCCGCAGCGAGCTCACGAGGTCGAAGAACCGGGACTCGTTGCCACAGAGGCCCGCCTGCCGGAGCGCACCGTCGGCCTCGGCGATCGGAGAGGCGAGCAACGGCACGTACAAGGGGCCGTCGTCCGGATCGGCGAGCGCCGCACGGGTGGCCTCCAGCAGTCGGACGTATGCCTGGGCCGCGGCGATTTCGTCGGTGCGCATCTCAGCATCTCCCGGTCAGAGGTGTCGGACCCACCAGCATCCCCCATGGGTACGACAACGCTCCGACGGCGACGTGCAGAGCGCCGACTACCCGTCGTTCGGCCCTCGGGCACCGGCCGGAGGCTCGACCTCCAGGAATCTTCGACGGCGCGCACCCCGGTATGCCAGCACCGCCCATCCCAACTGCCGCAGCACCGACGCGCACCGCTCCAGCTCGGCCTCCTCCTCGCGGGCGGCGCCGCTGCCCGGCGGCCCGAGCCACTCGACCCGTACGCCACCGGCGGCCTCGCCGGGCCGGAGCCGGTACCCCGTCGCCGTACGCAGGCCGGAGGCGTCCGAGGCCGAGGCGGGCAGGCCCGCCGCCTCCAGGGCGAGGGCGACCGCCCGGACCGGCCGGTTCCTCTCCCACAACGCGGGAACGCTCTCGGGAGCCGCGTGTCCGGTGTTCGTCAGCCGGCGGATCTGCAGCATCCCCTCGAAGGCCGTCCGCACGGAAGCGGCCCGCTTCCCGTCGGCGACCGGCACCGGGCCGTCCCCGGTCGTCGGCTCGAAGCCGGAATCCTGCTCGGCGCGCATCAGCGTCCCCCTTCACCCGTGCCGTACTCCCGACAGTGTGCGCCGCACCACTGACAACGGCGCCGGGCAACAGGTCAGACCCGTCGGACGTTCCCCGAATCGCCTTCCGGGACGGCTTGCGAAACGCTGAGCACCTTTCCCGGATTGAGAATGCCGTGCGGGTCCAGCGCGGCCTTCACCGCGTGATGCATGTCCAGCACCGCGGAACCCAGCTCCTTGTTCATGCCGCGCATCTTCAGCAGCCCCACCCCGTGTTCGCCCGTCACCGTGCCGCCCAGCGCGATCGCGTCGTCGAGGATGTCCTCGAAGGCCGACTGGGCGCGTGCCCGAGCGGCTTCGTCGCCCGGCGCGGTGATGATGAGCGGATGCAGGTTCCCGTCCCCGGCATGGGCGATGTTGGCCACCAGGACGTCGTGCCGGGCCGCCGTCCGCTCGATGCGGGCGAGCATCTCCGGCACCGCGGCCCGGGGCACGCACACGTCCTCGGTCAGCACCGGGCCGAGCCGCTCCAGCGCCGGATAGGCCAGCCGCCGCGCCTGGAAGAGCGCGTCGGCCTCCTGCTGGTCCGTGGAGACCGCGGCCCAGGTGGCCCCCGCCCGCTCGAAGCAGGCCCGGACGACCTCGGCCTCGGCGTCACCCGCCGCGCCCGGCGTGTCGACCCGGCCGAGCAGCACCACGTCCGCGTCGGCGGAGAGCCCCATCTTCTTCCAGGCGTCGACGGCGGCCAGACAGTGGCGGTCGACCAGTTCGAGTGCCGAGGGGACGACCCCCGACGCGGTCACGGCGCTCACCGCCTCGCCCGCGGCGACCACCGAGGAGAAGTACCCGGCCACGGTCCGCTCCTGCGGCCGCGCCGGCCGCAGCCGCACCGTGATCTGCGTGATCACGCCCAGGGTGCCCTCCGAGCCGACCAGCAGCCCGGCCAGGTCGTACCCCGCCACGCCCTTCGCCGTGCGCCGGCCGAGCCGGACGAGGTCGCCGAGCCCGTTGACCACCTCCAGGCCGAGGACGTAGTCCCGGGTCACGCCGTACTTGACGCAGCACATACCCCCGGCGTTCGTCGCGACGTTCCCGCCGATCGTCGACCACGGTGAACTCGCCGGGTCCGGCGGGTACCAGAGCCCGTGCTCCGCGGCGGCCGCCCGCAGGTCGTCGTTGACCACCCCGGGCTGCACCACGGCCAGCGGCTCCGCCGCGTCGATCCGCACGATGCGGTTCATGTCCTCGAAGGACAGCAGGATGGCTCCGTCCACGGCGTTCGCCCCGCCCGACAGCCCGGTGCCCGCACCGCGCGGCACCAGCGGGACGCGATGGGCCAGACAGTGCCGCACCACCGCCCGCACCTCCTCGGCGGACTGTGGGCGCACCACCGCCAGCGGCATGCCGTAGGGGGCCCACTCGGCCTCGTCGTGCTGGTAGCGGGCCAGGGAGACCGGATCGGTCAGCACCCGCCCGGCGGGGATGTCGTCGACAGCGGGGTTCGTCACGTCCGTGGCCACCTCCAGGAAAGTTGTACCGGCCACCATTATCGCGCGCGGCCCCGGGGCCGCGCGGGGAGCGCCCGAACCGGCCGGTCATGAAATGGCGGCGAACGGGTGACGGCTCCCGGTAGGGTCGGCCGTCCGACCGCCCCGTATCCGAAGGATCCACCCACCGTGCCCGACACCGTCCAAGGCCCCGGCGCCGAACGCGGCGACCGTGCCGCACTGCGCGCCGACTGCGCCAACTGCTCCGGGCTGTGCTGTGTGGCGCTCACCCTGACCCGGTCCGCGGACTTCGCGATCGACAAGGAAGCCGGTCAGCCCTGCCGGAACCTCCAGGAGGACTTCCGCTGCGGCATCCACACCGAGCTGCGGACCCGGGGCTTTCCCGGCTGCACCGTGTACGACTGCTTCGGAGCGGGCCAGAAGGTGTCCGGCGAGATCTTCGGCGGACGGGACTGGCGCGGTGACGGGGAGACCGCCCGGCAGATGTTCCAGGTCTTCCCCGTCGTGCGGCAGCTCCACGAACTGCTCTGGTACCTCACCGAAGCGCTGACCCTGGCACCGGCGAAGTCCCTGCACGGGGAGACCCGGCGCCTCCTCGACGAGACGGAACGCCTCGCGCGGCTGCCCGCGGACGCCTACGCGGAGCTGGATGTGGCCGCCCACCGCGAACTCGTGGCCGGGCTGCTGCACCGGGTCAGCGGACTCGTGCGGGCGACCGCGCCGCGCGGCAAGGGCGGGAAGAAGCGTGACCGCCGGGGCGCCGACCTCATCGGGGCCAGGCTCAGGGGCGCCGACCTGCGTGGTGCCGACCTGCGCGGCTCCTACCTGATCGCGGCGGACCTGAGCGGTGCGGATCTGCGCCTGGCCGACCTGACGGGCGCCGACTTCCGGGACGCGGATGTATCCGGAGCCGACCTCACCGATAGCCTCTTCCTCACCCAGGCCCAGCTCAACGCCGCCCGGGGCGACGCGGCGACGCGGCTTCCGCCCGCACTCGACCGCCCCGCGCACTGGGACCGGTGAACCCCGAAGGGCGACCCGGACCGTGTCGCCGGGGCAGGTGAGCCGGGCACTGCGGACGTGTCCGGTTCGTTGCACAGTGCGGCGTGCCCGGAACGCCGACGACGACCGGACCGAGGAGTCCCGCACATGCACAGCACCACTGACGGCAGCGCAGAGCCGAGCCGCACGGACGGGAGCCGTACCCGCCTCGTGGAGGACCTCATGGAGCGGTTCCCGCACGTGCCCCGGGAAGCGGTCATCAAGGAGGACCTGCTGCGCGGCGGCGTGGCGTTCGACGAGTCCGCCCTCAGCGACAACGAGAACGGTGACGTCAAGCCGAAGTCCTACTTCATCTTCTCCTTCGACCACGGCACCCTCCCCGAGCTGGGCGCGGCCGCGCTCCGCCGTCCCCCGGAGGAGATCGTCCTCACCGGCGGCCCGTACGACCTGCGCAGAACGGTCGTGTCGGTGCGGGTCAACCCGGCGTCCCCGTACCGGGTCGCGGCCGACGACGAGGGAGTGCTCGGGCTGTACCTCGACGGCCGGCGGATCTCCGAGGTGGGTCTGCCGCCCATGCCGGACTACTACCGGCACACGCTGGAGAACGGCAAGTCCGTGATGGAGGTGGCGCCCACCATCCAGTGGGGCTACCTGGTCTATCTGACCGTCTTCCGGGTCTGCCAGTACTTCGGCGCGAAGGAGGAGTGCCAGTACTGCGACATCAACCACAACTGGCGCCAGCACAAGGCCGCCGGACGCCCCTACACCGGCGTGAAGCCGGTCGAGGAGGTCCTGGAGGCGCTCGCCATCATCGACAAGTACGACACGGCGAAGACGTCCACCGCGTACACCCTCACCGGCGGCGCCATCACGTCCCACATCGGCGGGCGCGACGAGGCCGACTTCTACGGCCAGTACGCCAAGGCGATCGAGGAGCGGTTCCCCGGCCGTTGGATCGGCAAGGTCGTCGCCCAGGCCCTGCCCAAGGCCGACGTACAGCGCTTCCACGACTACGGGGTCCAGATCTACCACCCCAACTACGAGGTGTGGGACCGGCGGCTGTTCGAGCTGTACTGCCCCGGCAAGGAGCGCTACGTGGGCCGCGACGAATGGCACCGTCGCATCCTGGACTCCGCGGACGTCTTCGGCGCGCGCAACGTTATTCCCAACTTCGTGGCGGGTGTCGAGATGGCCGCGCCCTTCGGCTTCACCTCGGTCGACGAGGCCATCGCGTCGACCACCGAGGGGCTGCGGTTCTTCATGTCGCACGGCATCACCCCCCGGTTCACCACCTGGTGCCCGGAGCCCACCACCCCGCTCGGGAAGACCAATCCGGACGGGGCGCCGCTCGAGTACCACATCCGTCTCCTGGACGCCTACCGCGCCACGATGGAGGAGTACGGGCTGAGCTCGCCCCCCGGCTACGGCCCGCCCGGTCCCGGGCGCGCGGTCTTCTCCGTGAGCTCGTTCATGGACAGCCTGCCGGCCGCCACCACCCCCGACGAGCCGGCGTAGCACCCCGCGGTGACGCGCACCGGGCCACGGCGGGGGAGTACTCCGCCGGGCCGTGCGCGCCCGCGCCGGAACGGGGCGGGGCCGGTTCTGTATCTGACGAGGGAAAAACGGTTCGTCCGTTCATCCCGAGGATGGGAGCGGAAGTCCGCGGGCACGTAGAGGAGGAGAACGGAACCACGGATACAACGTGAAGGCGGTGCCCATGTTGCATGGCGTCGATATCAGCTCCCATCAGTCGTCCTTCGACACGGACGGACTGGACTTCGTCTTCATCAAGGCCACCGAGGGCCGCTCGTACGTCAATCCGCATCTGGCGGAGCAGGTGAAGCGCGCGAGGGACGCGGAATGCGTGGTCGGCTTCTACCACTTCCTCTGGCCCGGTGACATCAAGGCCCAGGCCGACTACTTCGTGAGCAAGGCCTCGGAGAAGGCGGGGGACCTGCTCGCCGTGGACTGGGAGCAGAACGGTGAGGGCACCTGGGCCAGCAACGCCGAGAAGGACAGCTTCATCCGGGACGTCAAGCGGCTGCGGCCTCACAACAAGGTGCTGCTGTACTGCAACCGCAACTTCTGGCTGAGCCACGACACCACGTCGTACGCCGGGGACGGCCTGTGGATCGCCGACTACGTGCCGCAGGGAAAACCCCGGATCGAGGCGTCCTGGCGCATCCACCAGTACACCGACCAGCCCCTCGACCGGGACGTCGCCGACTTCGCGTCCAGGGCCGCGCTGCTCGGCTGGGCCATGGGATAGCGGCGCCGGGAGCCGGAGGCAGCGTGGTGCGCGGTGCCCGCCACCGGCACCGCGCACCCGGACCTGGGAAGGGGCCGGTGAACGAGACCCCGTCCTGCCTCCCGGGATTCGCGACCTGTCCTGCGGCCGGGACCGGGAGAACGGCACGGAGCGTGCCGGTGGCACGGCGGGCCGAGCGTGATCCGGCTCTGTGACACATGGCCGTGCTGTCGACGCTCGCCGACTGCGGCCCCACGCACTGCGCGAGCCGGCCCCGCGGCCCGGGACCGACCGGAGCGACATGGCAAGGATCGTGGATGATCCGTCGGCGGCGGGTTTCGCCGGCCGTCGACGGGGCACCGTCACCCCCACTCCGGCCGGTCGCGCGGCGCCCGCCGGGCTCCAGGCCGAAGTGCTGACTGTGTAACAGGCTCTGCCTACCTCGCTGTCCGGACCGGAACGGGCCCAGCTGACATCGCTGTTGCTACGGGTCCACGCCCATGCGCAGGACGGTGCTCAGAAGGCGTGCTCAGGTCGCTGACGGATTCCCCCGGGTGCGTGCGGCACACTTCTCGGATGACCACAGCCTCGGCTCAGCCGCCCCGCGACCGCGCGCTCGGGCGCGGAATCACCACTCTCATTCCGCAGGCCACCACAGCGACCCCGGCCACCCCGGCCGAACAGGCGGCGGCCGTCCTGACGGCGATGCAGAGCGTTCCGGTGCGCGTGGGAGTCCTTCAGGCGGCCGTGGTCCTGCTGGAGGAACGGGTACGGGCGACGGACGACGAGGCCGAGCGTGCCGCGGCCGCGACGACGGTCGCCATGCTGCGCAGCGCGATCGGCCGGGCCGGCTGAACGCCCGGCCCGGCAGGAACCTCCCTCTCAGCCCAGCTCGTCGAGGATCCGGGCGCACGCCTCCGGACGGTTGCGCCAGTACGTCCAGCGTTCCTGGTGGGAGAGCACCTCGGCGAGCGCGTCCGCCGGGCCGAGGCTCCCGGGCCCGGCGAGTTCCCGTACCACCACGACGGCGGCCTTGAGCCCGTCCCGCCCGCCGGCGTCCAGATAGCCGAGTGCGGGAGCCGGATCGTCCGGGGCGGTGGCACGTACGGACTCCACCAGGGGCTGCAACCAGTCGGCCCACTGCCGGTACCCGTCAGCACCGTCGGCCATCTCCTCCGATCCGAGCAACGGTGCCAGCGCCCGTGCGAGACGAGCGTGATAGTGCTCCGCGCTCTCGGTGACCCACGGATGCTCGGTGACGAAGTCCTCCCATTCACTCCGGGCCGGCACCATCTCGTCCAGGAACCGGGCACCGACGGGGCGCAGGGCCTCGACCCCGCCGAGGACGAAAACCTGCCGCAGCAGCTCGTAGCTCGGCACCGTGCACTCCGCGAGCAGCACGGCGTCGTACAGATCCTTGCCCTGCGGGTACATGTCCGTGGCCAGCCACAACAGCTTCCAGGCCAGGGAGAGTCCGATGGGGGCGGCATGCACCCGGCACCCCGGTCCGCGCCCGAGCGGCCGGAGTTCGGTGAGCGTGGCGGGGACGGGGAGGAACTCGTTGAACACCACGTCGAGTTGTACGGTGCCGCCGGGTATCCCGTCCGCCGACCACGGCAGCAGCATGCGACGGCCCGGCACCCGGTCGTACGTCCAGATCTCCTCGGTCACCATGCCCGCGGCGTCGATGCGCACGGAGCCGTGGCCGTCCGCCGCCGCTGCCGCGTCCCTGGCGATCGTTTCGAAGAGGTCCGAGGACCGCGGATCGTCCATCGCCCGGTCGCGGGGTGTGAAGAGGAAGTCCAGATCCCCCGGATCGCGGGCGGCCCGCCCGAACCACGTGGCCATCAGCACACTGCCGCGCAGCACCAGATGCTCGCTCCAAGGACCGTCGGCCACGGAGGCGAGGACCATGTCCAGGGCGGTGCGCCGTGCCCGGCGCCAGGTCCGCCCCAACTCCTCCTCCCCGTCGGCGAACCGGGGGTCCCCGGCCCGGTAGGCGTGGGGGAACTGCTTGAGGGCGGGCTCGAAGAGCAAGGGGTGGTTCATTCCGCTCGGGGCCGGCAGCAGCGTGGCCGGAAGACGGTTGGCGCGCCGGGTCGCTTCGTCGAGCGGATCCTGCGGAACCCGGCGCGGACCCCACGTCAAGCGGTTCCAGGACGGGGTTCCGTCGGGGGAGGTGGTCATGGTGGGGCTCCTGAGGGAGAGAAGGGCACTGCTCGCAACGCGGGCGGGCAGAGGCCGAAGTGCCGGGCGCCCGTGCTCGTCCGACGCGAGCATAGGTGTCCGCCCCGACACGGATGCGCGGGCCCGGAACCATGAGCCGTCATTGGCATGGACCTGGCGGGCACTCTGCGTTACAGTCCGTTCCGGCACACTCTGAGAGCGCTCTCAGAAAAGCGTTCCCGGACGCCTGCTGTTCCTCCCCACCAAGCCGGAACAACAGAAGGGCCACTGCCTTGAGATGCAAGAACGCGCTGCGTACGAGCCTGGCCGCCGCGCTGGTCATCGGTGCCTGGGCGACCGTCGGCCTCACCTCGGGCCCGGCTTCGGCCGCTGCGGCGGACCGGGCTTCCGCGTCGTCCCCCTCGTCCCTGACCGAAGAGGCACCCGCGTCCGCGGGGCTGCTCCTCGCCATGCGGCGGGACCTCGGCCTGACCGAAGGCCGGGCCAGGGCCCGGCTGGCGGCGGAGAAGACGGCGAGGGCCGTGCAGGGAAAGGCGCGACGCGCCGCCGGACCGTCCTACGCCGGTGCCTGGTTCGATCCGGCCACGAACCGGCTGACCGTGGCCGTCACCGACGCCCGGGCCTCGGACGCGGTCAGGGCGTCCGGCGCGTCGGTCCGGCTGGTGCGCCACACCGCGCGGCAACTCGACGCCGCCAAGGAGCGCATCGACGGACTGACGGCACCGGACGGTGTCAGCGGCTGGCACGTCGATCCGAAGGCCAACCGGGTCGTGGTGGACGTTGTCGCCTCCGCGGTGTCCGACAACGATGTCCGCGCCTTCGTCGACCGGGCCCGCGCGACCGGCCCCGTAGTGGTGCGAAGGACCCCTGAGGCTCCACGTACCTTCGCCGCCGGCACCGTCGGCGGTGACCCCTACTACACGGGCAACGTGCGGTGCTCGATCGGCTTCTCGGTGTACGGCGGGTTCGTCACGGCGGGGCACTGCGGCCAGGCCGGTGCCGCGGTCAGCGGGTGGGACCGTTCGGCGATCGGCAACTTCCAGGGGTCGTCCTTCCCGGGTGACGACTACGCCTGGGTCGGCGTCGGCAACGGCTGGTGGACCGTACCCGTGGTCCTGGGCTGGGGCACCGTGTCCGACCAACTGGTCAGGGGCTCCGCGGAAGCCCCCGTCGGTGCCTCGGTGTGCCGCTCCGGATCGACCAGCCATTGGCACTGCGGCAATGTGCTCGCCACGAACGAGACCGTGAACTACAGCCAGGGCGCGGTCTATCAGATGACCAAGACGAGCGTCTGCGCCGAGCCCGGTGACTCGGGCGGCTCGTTCATCAGCGGCGATCAGGCCCAGGGCGTCACGTCCGGCGGCTGGGGCAATTGCACCAGCGGCGGGGAGACCTGGCACCAGCCGGTCAACGAGATCCTCAACCGGTACGGCCTCACGCTGCACACCGCCTGAGGGCCGGCCGGAAATCCGGCCGCCGTGCTGCACGGTGACCGTGCCGCACCTCGGGCTCCGACGTCCGGGGTGCGGCACGGCGCGCCGTCGGGACGGTGCGGACAGCGACGGGCGGAAGGGGCGGTCAGCCGCCGGGCCGTAGCCGGTCCACCGACCGGGCGAAGCCTGCGAGGACCAGGAAGTCCTCCTCGCGCAGGCCGATCCGGGGATCGACATGGTGCAGAAGTCCGCGGCCGCGGTGGTGGGCGGCCACGTAGGCCCGGTCGAGTTCGCTCTGCTCGTCGTCCACCCAGGCGAAGGGGCGTCCGGCGGCGTACTCCACCAGCGGGGCGGTCTTCCAGTGGACCCCGTCGGGGCGCTCCCGGAACAAGGCGTCGCCGAAGTCGATGAAGGGAAGCTCCGGCAGGCCGAGTACCGGGGCGATCCACCGGTTCGCCTCCGCCATCCACGTGGTGGCCCAGCACAGTTCGTAGTCGAGCCGGAGCAGGGACTGTCCGTGCTTCGGGTTGAGCCAGACCCGCAGGGGCCCGCGGCGGAGGGGGAATCGGCCCTGGGCGCCCTCCGCCGTTCCGCCGGCCGGCACCCTGATCGTGGTGTAGCCGGCGGGGCGCCGCTCCGGCTGGGCGGCGTAGGGGTTGAGCGGCCCGTCGACATCGAGGAACAGCAGTGGCCGGATCATGGATTCCCCCCTGCTGCGAACCTGTCGTCGGTGGCGCGGACAGCCTATCCGCAGTTCTCCGGCGGGAGCCGAGAGCCCCGAGGCGGGGGTCGACAGCGGGAAGGATTGGCCGTGGCATGTCAATAAATCATGGCGATGTGTCTTGTTGCTTCAAGGGGGTCGTGTCTCAATGGGCGAGGCGGCCCCGCTGACGGTATGTCAGGGGCTGTCGTGTCCGGTGCGATGTGCTGGTCCGACGCGCCGGATTCCCCCCACAGGAAAGGCAGATCACCATGAGGCATGGCATACGGCGGATCGCCGTCTGTTCCGCCTTGGCGGCCGGCGCGCTCGTGCTGGCGCCGACGGCCGAGGCGGTCACCCCCACCACCGCCACCATCACCTTCGACTGCGGACTCTACGGCTCCGGCAGTGCGACGCTCACCGCCACCCAGAGTGGCACGAGTGCCTCCATCAACCTGTCGACCTCCGCCATCACCGCACCGATCGCCGTCGGTGCGAACACCGTCACGTCCACGCTCACCCTCACCAGGAACGGCACCGGGTCGGTGGCCTTCACCGGCAGCGCCAACCCCGCCATCCCGGCCGGAAGCCCGGTCTCGACGGGGCAGCTCAAGGGGACCGTCGCCGCAGGTGACAGCCTGGTGGCCAAGTCCCTCAAGGTCGTGGTCATGGGCATCACCGTGACCTGCAACGCGACCTCCGCGCAGTCGCCCGGACCGTTCGTGTTCTGACCGGCCGCGGAGCCGCGTGTCCCCAGCCCCAACCGGCCCGGGCCAACCGGTGGGCCCCCCGGTGGCTCACGCGTCCGCGAGCTTGCCGTTTTTGGACGGAGCGCGCGGACGCCGC
>NZ_JBHJQP010000102.1:0-29339 GCF_042262625.1 Streptomyces sp. NPDC056347
CCCCTGAAGGGGCGGACCCGGTCCCCTCCCCGCACTCTCGACGACGAGAGAACCACGAAGGGACAAGAACGCCATGAAGAAGGAGACCGCCTCCTCCCGCGCCCGGCTCGCCGAGAGGCCCGCCGCCCCGCACCTGGCGATCGAGGATCTCGACGCCGCGGGCGACCGCAGTCAGGTGCTGTTCACCATCTGCATCCGCAGCGGGCCGGCCGGCCCCGACGCGACCGGGGACCGCGCCCCGTCGGCACGGACGGGGGCATGACCTCCGGCGGGGGGCAGGGCCTCCGGGCCGCGTCCGGAAACGACGCGCGCGTCGGCTTCGCCGGCCACCTGGCGCCGACCGTCGTCCCGGGCGAGGCGGTCTATCTGGTGTCCCAGCTCGGGGTGACCGCGCTGCGCGGCGAGCACGCCGAGGTACTGGCGCCGCTGCTGGACGGCAGCCGCACGGCGGCGGAGGTGCTTCGCGAGGCCACCGGACGGCTCGGTGACGCGGCGGCCCGCGACTCGCTGGCCGCCCTCGACCGGGCGGGCCTGCTGCGCAGCCGCCCGGCCGGCGACGCCGGGTGCGACGCCACGCGCGACCGCGCGGCCTACTGGGACCTCGCGGGCCTGGACGGCTCCCGTGCCGCGCGGGCGGCGGGCCGCGCGCGGGTACGGATCGTGGACCTCACCGAAGAGGCGGGCACGGCCCGGCTGAGCGCGGCCTGCGAGGAATCGGGCCTGTACGTGGCGGAGGTGACGGACGGCCGGCAGTACGGCCACGCGCTCTCCGGGGACGGCGCCGACTTCGCGCTCGTCCTGTGCGACGACTATCTGACCCCCCGTCTGCGCGAGATCGACGCGGCCCACCGGCAGCGCGGGCTGCCCTGGCTGCTGGCCCGTCCGGGCGGCGCGGAGCCCTGGGTCGGCCCGGTGTTCCGGCCCGCCGACAATGGCCCCTGCTGGTCGTGCCTCGCCGTCCGGCTGCGGGCGCACCGCCGATCCGAGGGGCCGCTCCAGCGGGCCCTCGGCCTCGACGGCCCGCTGCCGCGACCGGCGGCGGCCCTCGCCGCCTGCCGTGCGCTCGGGCTGCAGCTCGCGGTGCTGGAGACGGCCAAGTGGCTGGCCGGGGTGCGCGATCCGGCACAGGACGCGGTGACCGTACTCGGCACGCTCCGGTCCGGGACCGCACAGCACGCCGTGGCACGGCTGCCGCAGTGCGCCGCGTGCGGCGATCCGGAGACCGTCGCACGCCGGGTGCGGGCCCCGTTCGTTCCGGCGTCGCGGCCGAAGGCGGACCGGGACCTCGGCGGCCACCGGTCCCTGACCCCCGACCAGATGCTGGCCGCCTACGGGCATCTGGTCGATCCGGTCACCGGCATCATCAAGGAGATCCGCCGGGCGCCGAACAGCCCCGGCTTCGTCCACCCGTACCTCTCCGGGCACAACCTCGCCATGGGGCCCGCCACACTGGACGGCCTGCGGGCCGGGTTGCGCGCGCTCAGCGGCGGGAAGGGCGTCACGGAGACCGAGGCGCGGGCGAGCGCGCTCGGCGAGGCGGTCGAGCGGTACAGCGGGACCCGGCACGGCGACGAGCCGGTGGTGCGGGACACGTTCCGCGCGCTGGGCGACGCGGCCGTGCACCCCAACGCCTGCCAGCTCTACGCCGAGCAGCAGTTCCGCGACCGGGACCGCTGGAACGCGGCCGGTTCGCTGCTGAGCCATGTGCCCGTGCGGTTCGCCGAGGACCGGCCCACCGAGTGGACCCCGGTCTGGTCGCTGACCGCGGGGCGGCAGCGGCTGCTGCCCACCTCGATGCTCTACTACGACGGCCTGGGGCGGAGCACCGACGGACTGTCCGCGGACTCCAACGGCAACGCCGCGGGCAGCAGTCCGGAGGACGCGCTGCTCCAGGGGTTCCTGGAGCTGGTCGAGCGGGACGCGGTGGCGCTGTGGTGGTACAACCGCACCAGGCAGCCGGCCGTGGACCTCGACGCGCTGGACGAACCGTACGTGGGCCGGTTCCGCGAGGGCTGTGCCGCGCTGCACCGCGAGGTGTGGGCGCTCGATCTCACCTCCGACCTCGGCGTCCCCGTGGTGGCGGCGCTGTCCCGGCGGACCGACAAGCCCGCCGAGGACGTCGTCTTCGGCTTCGGCGCGCACTTCGACCCCCGGCTGGCGGTCCGCCGGGCGCTGACCGAGATGGGCCAGCTGCTGCCGGCCGTCTGCGACGTCCGCGCGGACGGCACCGGGTACCGCGTCACCGATCCGGAGCCGTTGCGCTGGTGGCGGACGGCCACGTCCGCGGGCGAACCGTGGCTGACGCCCGACTCCTCGGTTCCGGCCCGCACGCCCGCGCACTGGACCTACACGGCGCGCGCGGATCTGCTGCACGACGTGGACGCCGTCACGGAACTGCTACGCGCGCGCGGCATGGAGCTGCTGGTGCTGGACCAGACGCGGCCCGACCTCGGGCTGCCCGTGGTGAAGGTGATCGTGCCGGGGCTGAGGCCGTTCTGGTCCCGGTTCGCCGCGGGCCGCCTGTACGACGTGCCGGTGGCACTGGGGCGCAGGCCGAAACCGATCGCGTACGAGGACCTCAACCCCGTCCCCCTCTTCGTATGAAAGGCCCTTACCGGCCGGTCACTTCACTTACTTCACATCATCCACTTAAACTCCACCGCAGTCACGGAGAACCGTGGCTGTCCGAAATCGACCCTCTCCGTCGACCGAGGCCGAGATTCGCCCCTGCCGCTCTGCTCGGCGGTGACCGGACCGGGCACCCCCGGAACGGCGAGGGACACGGGCAGCCGACACAGGGGGCGGAAGATCATGGCGATACGCGTACTGCTCGCAGAGGACATGAACATGGTGCGGGGCGCGCTGGTGGCGCTCCTCGACCTGGAAGGCGACCTCAGCGTGGTGTGCGAGCTGGAGCGCGGGGACGAGATCGTGGAGGCCGCCCGCCTCCACGGCCCGGACGTCGCGGTCATCGACATCGACCTGCCGGGCGTGGACGGGCTCACCGCCGCCGCGCAGCTGCACGAGGAGCTTCCGGAGTGCCGGACGCTGATCCTCACCAGCATGGGCCGGCCGGGCACGCTGCGCCGGGCGCTGACCGCGAAGGTCGACGGCTATCTGCTGAAGGACGCCCCGCCCGGCGAACTCGCCAACGCCGTACGGCGGGTGGCGGCCGGTCACCGGGTGATCGACCCCCAGCTGGCCCTGGCCGCCTGGGGCGGCGCGGAGACACCGCTGACGGACCGGGAGACCGAGGTCCTGCGGCTGACCGCCGACGGCGCGGAGGCCAAGGAGATCGCACGGCAGCTGCATCTGTCGGCCGGGACCGTGCGGAACTACCTGACCAACATCGTGACCAAGCTGAACGCCCGGAACCGGGTGGACGCCATCCGCATCGCCCGCGACGCGGGCTGGCTGCTCTGACCGCGGCCCCTCAGGGGACGGGCGGCCGGACGGACTCGGCGGGCATGGCCATCGAGGCCGCGGCGAGGTACTCCAGGATGTCCTTGGTGACCGCCGACGGCAGCGGCAGCGCCCTCGACACGTCGTCCGGCGTCACCGGCCAGGCCAGCATCCCCACCGCCCAGACCGCCTCGGGCCGGTGCAGCGTCACGCGGTGCGGGGAGTTCGGCGACTCCAGGATGAAGCCTCCGGGCCGGAGCGTGAACGTGGTGTCGCGGGGCAGCCAGATCGGCTCCTCGCCGGGCAGCCGCAGCAGCGCGAAGGACGCCTGCGGGGAGAGGGGGGTCACCGACAGCAGCGGGCCGCGCAGGTCGTCGAGGCCGAGGGTGCGCACGATGAGGTGGCTGAACCGCTCCAGGCCCGCGACCAGCATGAGGACGCCGCTCGCGTCGGACGGCTCGGCGGACGGCTCCTCGGACGGCTCGACGTCCGGGGGGCCGTGCGGCTCGGCCGACCCGGCAGGGGTGCCGCTCCCGGGCGGCTGGGCGGCGTCGGCGGGTTTCGGGGCCGGCACCACGTTGGCGAGCAGGATCGGCCCGAGCTCCATGCGGCGCAGCGCGGCCCGGACGACCGGGTCGGCTCCGTCCACCCACTCCGTCCCCCAACGGCCGGTGAGCTCGAGCCGGTCGTCGGTGTCACCCGTCTCCACGGTGACGTCCTCGACCAATGACCAGAGGTGCACGGTCCGGTGCTCGGCCGTGTCCGCCATGGCGCTCCCCCTCGACTCTCCCATCGCCCGGGGCGATTCGGTGAACCGAGTATCCAACTGGCCAGTAGCCTCGGGACAGCTACGCCCTCACGAGCCGTATGTGAAATCTTCATCCGGTTGGACGACACCGGAACACCGGAGGAACCGTCGCCTTCCGTGGAGCCTCGACGTCTGCGCTCCCGAGTGCCGGCACCGCACGGTGGCGACCGCGAAGGACGCACGGGCCGCGGGCGCCGTGGTGCCGGTGGGCCCGTGTCCTGTCCGGCCGGTCAGCCCCGAGCCGTGTGGCGGCCGTGGTCCCGCGCCCGGGCCGCCCGCAGCAGCCGGACCGCCGCGACTCGCTGGTGGCGTGGGCGGCCCTCGGCCAGGAGCCCGTGCAGCAGTTCCCGCGGTACGCGGTCGGCCCACGGCAGCAGGGCCGCGGTCGCCTGCCGGACCACCGCCGCCGACGGGTCGTCCAGGAGCGGGCGTACGTCGTCGACGCGCACCGCGTCCAGCGCCCGCAGCCCGGCCACGGCGCTGGCGCGCACGCCGGGAACCGGGTGGGTGAGGAGTGCCCGGACCTGCTCCGCGTCCTCGCGCACCCCGCACTCGCCGAGGCCCGCCGCGGCGGCGGGCCGGGCCGTGGGGTCGGCGCACAGAGCCCGGTACAGCGGCACCGGGTCGGTGCCGCCCTGCCGCAGTACCCAGCGGGCGCATGCCCGCACCACGGCGGACCGGTCGGTGAGGTACGGCTCGGCGTCGGCGTGCCGTCCGGCCCGGCGCAGCGCGGTCACTCCCGCCGACCTGACCCGGGGCTGCCGGGCCGAGAGCAGCGTTTCCACAACCTCCGCGGCCCTCTCGTCGCCGCCCTCGCCGAGTGCGGCGACGGCCGCTCCGGCGCACAGGTCCTGCACGAGGACGTCGCGGTGGCGGGCGGCGGTGCGGGCGAGCCGCGCCGCGGGGAGCAGCCGCCGTTCGACGACGACGCGGTACGCGAGACGGGCCGTGGCCCGGTCGGCGCTGTCGAGCAGCGCCTCGGCCCGGTCGGCCGGGCCCGTGCGCAGCGCTCCGGTCAGCAGTTCCTGTGCGAAACCGCCCCGGGAGCGGCGGCCGATCCGCAGGGTCAGCGCGGCGTGCTCGGCCAGCCGGTGCGGGGGCGTCCGGGCCAGGAGCTCGCGGGCCCGCTCGCGCACCGGCGCCGCCCAGTCCGCGCAGCGGATGACGACCAGCGCGAGCAGGGCGGGCCGCTCCTCGGCCTGGTCGAGCGCCGCCTCACGGATCCGGCCGTCGGGGTGGCAGAGGGCGAGGGCGAGTTCGGCGTCTCCGGGCTTCTGGCGCCAGGTGACGGCGGGTTGCGAGGTGTCCGGATCCCGGCTCAGCCGCCGCCCGGACGGCGACGCGTTCGAGTGGAGCAACTCCGGGCGCAGCCAGGCCAGTTCACGTACCGCGAAGTCGAGGCCGATCCAGGACTCCGGGTCCGTGACGTCGAGCACCTGGTCCCGAGCGGCTCCGGCGGCCATTCGCGCGACAGCCTCGTACGCAACGTCTTCGCTGGTAGGCATGCGGGAAGCCTACTCACGGCCCGGCATTCCGGAACCCGCCGGTCTGCGTGAAGAGGTCGTTCACCATCTTCTGGGCCTTCGCCTCGTGCTCCCGCGGGACCTCGGCGCGGACCCAGAGCAGGTTGGTGTGCGAGACCTTCGCCTTCTCGTCCCACCAGCCCCAGTAGCGCTTCATCGCGATCCGGTAGCGGTCCGTGCCGTCGACGGGTCCGTCCGCGGTGTACGTGGAGTTCTCGGCCTTCGTCCACGGGGTCCGCGCGTGATCGGGGACCGCGCGGAGGAACGCGTCCGTCTCCTTCTGGTCGCACGACGGCCCGCAGTAGTGGAACCGGATGTCGAGCCGCGTGTCGGGGAGCAGACCGGCCCTCACCATCTCGGGCCGGGCCTTGCAGGTGTAGGTGACCGGGTCTTCGGCGGCCGCGCGTTCGCAGGCGAGGTGTTTCGGGGCGCGGAAGACGACCGGGGCGTCGTCGAGGAGCCAGAGGTAGGAGCGTTCGTCGCCCTGCCAGGTGGCTCCCCGCACCGACTGTGCCGGGCGACGGGAGTAGTACGCGAACCGGTTGCCGCCCTTCGGGATCTTCGCCCGGGGCGGCAGGCCGGCCAGGGACCGTTTGCTGACCGGCGTTGTCCCGGTGCCGGGGGCGGTGCTTCCGGAAAGGTCCGCACGACCCAGCAGCCCGGCCCGGCGGGCGGCTTCCCGGGCCAGGATCTGTGCGGCCTCGGCCACCCGGCCGGAGGAGGCGAACTCCTCCTCGTACTGGACGTACAGGAAGGCGTTCGCGGTGCGCATGCCGACCATGGCGTACCCGAGCGACGCCCGTTCCTCGTCGGCGTCCCGGTACGGATTGGGCCATCCTGCCGAGACGTACGCCTCCTCCCCCAGGCCGGAGAGCTCACGGAAGATGCGCCCGGTCGAGCCGATCCCCGCCCAGCTCCTCGCCACACCCCGCGCCTTCAGGTACTCCACGTGCGCCTTGTCCGGGCCCCTCGCGGAGCGTCCCTCCCCGGCGAGGAGCCGGGCGCCCACGTTGATCCTGATGTCCCGGGCGAACGGTGCCTGTTCGCCCGCGCCGCAGGTGCGGCCGTCCTCGCCGGCGACGACGGCGGGGTCCTCCATCAGCCGGCCGAGGTCCTGCCGGGCGAGCAGTCCGCACGCGTCGGGCAGCGAACGGACCGGGCCCGGCAGCGGTTCCGCGATGCCGGCCCCGGATCCGACGGTCAGCGCGGCCAGCACGGCGGCCGTCCCCAGCAGCGGCCCCGGGACGCGCCGGAGCGCGGCGAGACGCGGCCTCGGGCGGGTGCCGGCCGTGGCGCCGTCGGCCGTGTCCCGGGCCAGCCGGTCGCGCAGTTCGATGTGGCGGAAGCGGTAGACGCCACCGGACTGGCGCAGCACACCGCGCGCGTGGGCGTCTTCCAGGAACGGCATGAGCTGTCGGGGCAGTCTGCCCGTCACCCAGAGGTACAGGCGCGCCACCGTGAATCCGCCCCACGCGGACGCGCCGAAGGCGTACAGGGCCCACGCGAGCGGCAGCCCGACGGCCAGGCGGACCCAGTCGCGGCCGGTGATGACGTCCACGCCGCCGACCTGCTGCCAGGCGGCGAGCATGACGAGCGGCAGCACCAGCACCATCAGCGGCGTCTCCTCCACCCCCCGTACGACCGGTGCCGACCAGCCCAGGGCCAGGGCGCCGCGCCGGTCGGCGCGCAGCAGACCGGACGGGCTGTCGGCGCTCGCCGGGTCGGACCGGCGCCAGACGGCGGCGGCGGCCCGCACCGCGTACGTCCACCCGACGGCGGCGGTCGGCAGCGTCATCAGCCAGCGCGGCGCGGCGCCGTCGGCGGTCAGTGCGGCGGCCCAGCCGGCCGTCAGGCCGAGCACCGCGAGTGCCGCCCGCCACCGGGCCGCGCGGCTCGTCCTGAGGGTCCCGGCGGCGGGCCGTGCCAGACGCCGCGGCGGGAGCTGCCACTCGGCCGGGCTCGCGGCCGCGGCGGCCGCGAGCATCAGCACGCACAGCAGGGCGAAGGCGCCCGGCACCCCCAGCGGGAACCGCCGGCCCCACCAGGGCACCCCGAAGTCGATCCCCGCGACGAGCACGGCCCCCAGAGCGAACGACGGCACCAGCGCGAGCGCCCGTACGGCCCGCGGCACCGTTTCGTCCAGCCGCCACCAGGCGAGATCCTGCTCGTTCGTCTCCTTCATCCTGGAGGCGAGGAACCCCGCCCACGCACGAGCCCGCTCGGGTGCCCATCCACCGCGCGCGGCCCGTATGTCGTGCGAGGCGCTGTAGACGACGTCGAGGAACGCGTCGTACAGATGCCGTTCGACGTCCTGACCGCTCTCGAACCTCGTCGGATCCAGCAGTTCCCCGGGGTCGGAGTCGCCGTGCGCGTAGGCGACCCGGGCGAGGCCCACCATCAGCGGCACGCTGAGCACGTCACGCAGCCGCCGCACTTCCGGTGAGCGGTCCGCGGGGTCCGCGCGGTCATTGAGCCGGTCGAGTACGGGTGTCCATCTGCTCCGGGTCCGGCCCGGGGCGAGGTAGGCCCGTACGGCGTCGTCGGCCAACGGGCTGAGGCGGATCTCCGTGCGCTCGAACAGACCTTCCTCCGGGGCGTGTTCGCGGTACTCCGGCTCACGGCTCGTCAGCACGAACGGGCGGCGCCCCCGCATCGTCTCGGTGATCTGGCGGAGCGCGTCGGCACGCCGGTGCCCGGGCAGTTCGTCGAACCCGTCGAGGACCGGCAGCACCCGGCGGGTCAGCAGCAGGTGGAACGCGACGTCGGCCGCCGGCGCACCGGCCGTCGACGCGAACGCCTCCGGGTACTCCTCCGCGAGCCGCTCCGCCAGCCACCCCAGAAGGCCGTGGCCCGGATCCCAGGACGCCAGCGACACGACGGCGGGCACGGGGTCCTGGGAACCCCGCGCGCGCTCGCGCAGGAGGGCGTGTGCCAGGCGCAGCACGAGGACGGACTTGCCCGCTCCGGCGCCGCCGAGGACGACGAGGCGCCGGGAGGGGGTGGCGGCGAAGAGGCCCGCGATGGCCGCCTCGTCGGCGTCGGGTCCGGTGCGGTCCGTATCGCCGTCCGGGTGCGGTGTGTCCGCCGGCCCGGTCGTCCAGCGCACCGCGAGCGGATGCGGATCGTTGACCCTCGCCAGGCGCTCGTCCTGGCCGTACCGGAAGGCGAGGCTCTCGGCGAGGGCGTCGGCCGTGCGGGCGAGGTTCCTCTCGGAGCGCCAGGCCGCGCGCCGCCGCCGGGCCACCTCCCGGTTCACCCTCGTACCGGCCTCGAACACGATCGCGCCCGCGATCAGGAGCCACCCGCAGGCCACCGGCCCGAGCCCGGTCCGTTCCGGCAGGGGTACGGCGGGGCGGACGGCGAGCAGCAGCGCCCCGACCAGAGCGGCGGCGAGGCGGCCCACCGGGCCGAAGCTGCGGTACCACGGAGCGCCGGGTCCGGCGTCGGCGCCGGAGTGGATCTCGTACGCTCCGTGGATCTCCAGGGTCCCGATGTCGCGCGCGAAGACGACGTTGCGCTGTGTGCCGCCGGATATCTCCTGGTGCGGGCCGTCGGCTCCCCCGTGCTTCACGGCTGCGCCCCTCAGTTCAGGTTGATCGGTCCGTGGACGTCCCGGGTGAAGACGACGTTGTGCTGGGTGCCGCCGGATATCTCCTGGTGCGTGTCGCCGCCGCCCCGTGCCCCGGCGCCGTGGACCCGCTCCGCCTCCTGGTGCCAGAGCGTCAGCGCCTGCGCGAAGACGGGGTCCTGGTCCGCCCGAAGCGCGAGGGCGGCGGCCAGTTCACGGGCGCGTGCGTCGTTCCCGGTGTCTTCGGCGAGGGCGGCCAGCTCCCCGTCGCCGACGGCGTCCTCGGTCTGTCTCCGTACGAGTGCGCGGAGCCGTTCCCACAGGCTCTGCCCGGCGGCTCCGGCGGTCCCGCTCGCCAGAGCCATGAGAAGTTCCGCTGCCACCGGTTCCATGGACGCTCCCCTCGACACGGCCGACCGGCCCATCCCATCGGAGAGATGCCCGCCCTGTCCACGGATTCCCCGACGGCTTCCGGCCGGTGGCGTCCGCTTTCCGGCCGTTTTCCTTGCCGGAGCGCACGGGCCGACGGCTTTCCCGCACGAACCTCTGCCGGGCCGGGGACCCTGCCCCCTCCTCCCCGGTCACCGTGCACAGCGGCGGCTGATCCGCCACCCCGCGTATTCGGCCAGGCGCGATGGCTTTGTGCCATTCGTCGGCGAACCGTCCTCGGGGGCCGATCCGTCCGGCTACACATGAGGGGCGGGTAGCCGATCGGTTACCCAGCGTGTTGTTGGCCGGTCGGGGTGGAGGTCGGAACGGTTGCTGACCATCAATGTGGCGGTGCTGCTCGCAGTCGTCGTGGTGCTGAGGTTGCGCCGGCGCACCCAGCCTCGTAGCCGGTTCGACGAGAAGATGACCGTGGTGATCGTTCTGGCGCTGGGTGTCGTGCTGGCTCCGACCCCGGTCGGCCAGGGAATCCTGAGCCTCCTGGGGCAGGCGGCGAGCGGCGTCACGCAGGCCGGCCGGTGAGCCTCCGCGGACGCCGGGGCGTACCGGCCGGGCGCCCGTCGGCGCGTCGACGCCCCCGCAGGCCGGGCGGACGGCAGCGGCGGCAGCGGCGGCAGCAGCAGCAGCAGGTGAAGGAGAACCTGTTCGGGCTCCTCGTGGCCGCGGTGCTGGCCGTCTCGCTGGTGGTCGCCGTCGTCAACTGGCTGCTGGCCCACTGGTGGGTGCTGGTCGCTCTCGGCGTCCTCGCCGCGTCGGCCGGCGGATGGTGGCTCCACCACAGGCAGCAGCGCGCCCGGTGGGAGGCGGCCCGCGCGCGGGGCCTGCGCTACGGCCTGGCCCAGCTGGACGCCCTGCACCACTCCCGGTTCGAGGACGCGGTGCGCGAGCTGATGCACCGTGACGGCTGCCGGGACGCGATCCGTGTCGGCGGCGGCGGCGATCTGGGGGCGGACGTGAAGGCCACCGACCCCTACGGGCGGCGCTGGGTCATCCAGTGCAAGCACCGCCGCGACGGCCTGGCCGGGTCCGCCGTGGGCACCCCGGACTTCCAGGTGCTCAACGGCACCGCCCGCCAGGTCCACGGCGCCGATGTCGCGGTGATCGTCACCAACGGCCGCGTCACGGCCCCCGCCGTCGCCTTCGCCGAGCAGCAGCGCCTCCATGTCGTCGACCGGCACACCCTCGGTGCGTGGGCCGCCGGATCACGCCCCCTGTGGGAGCTGCTCCGGGCCGTCCCGCCACCCCGCGGACCGTCCGCGCTCTCCTGAGCCGGGGTCAGCCGACGTACCCCTCGGGTGTGCCCCAGGTGTCGCCGCGGGTGGTCGTCCGGTCGGTCAGGACGCAGCGGGTGCCGGTGAAGTTGGTCGGCATGCACTTGTTGCAGTGGATGCACAGGGACGGGGTGGCGGCGTCCTCGCGCAGCCGGTTGACCAGGTCGGGTTCGCGGAGCAGGGCGCGGGCCATGGCGACGTACGCGAAGCCCTCGCGCATCGCACGGTCCATGACCGGCCTTCCGGTGATGCCGCCGAGCAGGATCATCGGCAGCTTCACGGCGGCGCGGATCTGCCGGGCGTCCTCCAGCAGATAGGCGTCGCGGTAGGGGTAGCTGCGCAGGAAGCGGCCACCCACCGCCTTCACCCCGAGCCGGGCCGGCTGCGGCATGACCGCGGCGAACTCGCGCAGCGGGGCGTCGCCCTTGAAGAGGTACATCGGGTTGAGCAGGGAGCTGCCCGCGGTCATCTCCAGGGCGTCGACGGTGCCGTCCTGTTCCAGCCACCGGGCCACCGCGATGGCCTCGTCGAGCCAGAAGCCGCCGGGCACCCCGTCGTCCATGTTCATCTTGGCGATGACGGCGATCCGGCCGTCGGCCGCGTCGTGGACGGCCCGCATGATCTCCCGGGCGAATCTGGCCCGGTTCTCCAGGGGGCCGCCGTAGCGGTCGGTGCGGCGGTTGAGGCGGGGGCTCAGGAAGGAGCTGGCCAGGTAGTTGTGGCCCAGGTGGACCTCGACGGCGTCGAAGCCCGCGGCGGCGGCGCGGCGGGCGGCCTCGGCGTGCGCGCCGGTGATGCGCCGGATGTCGGCGAGGGACGCCGCGCGGGCCCGGCTGAAGGCGGTGGTGTGGAAGAAGGATGACGGGGAGAGGGCGGGGGCGCCATTGGCGCGGGGGCTGGCGACGGGGCCGCCGTGGCCGATCTGCGCGGCGATCGCGGCGCCCTCGGCGTGCACGGCCTCGGTGAGGACGCGCAGTCCGGGCATGGCTTCGTCGGTCCAGTGGATCTGGTGCCGGTCGGTGCGCCCGTCCCGGGTGACGGCGCAGTAGGCGACGGTCGTCATGCCGACGCCGCCGCGTGCGTAGGCGACGTGGAAGTCGACCAGGTCCCGGGTCACCAGGGCGCGGTGGCTGAGGCCCTCGTAGGTCGCGGCCTTGATGACGCGGTTGCGGAGCCGGATCGGGCCCAGGCGGGCGGGGGCCAGGACGTCGGGTGCCTCGGTGGCGGTCAAGGGCGGTTCCTCCTCGGTTCGACGGGGTGGGACGAGGGGGTGGCGGCGGATCGGCGAGGTGGACGGGGCGGAGGCGGATCGCGGCGCAATACGGCTCAGCCAGGTGGGGCGAGCGCGGCCGCGGCCCGGCCGAGTGGGGCGGGAGCGGGCGCGCCCGGGGCGAGCGGCGCGGAGGCAGGGGGGCGTTCAGTGCGCTCCGTACACCGGCCGGGGTGCTTCGGCCCGGGCGAGCAGGCCGGTCGCGGCCTCGCCCGCCTCGGCCGGGGTCCACCGGTCGCCCTTGTCCGCGGTGGGGCCCGGGCGCCAGCCCTCCATCACCGTGATCCGCCCGGCCTCGGCCTCGAAGACCCGGCCGGTGACCCCGGCGCAGGCGGCGGAGCCGAGCCAGACGACGAGGGGCGAGACGTTCTCCGGGGCCATCGCGTCGAACGTGCCCGGCGGGCGCACCGCCATGGTCTCGGCGAAGGTCTCCTCGGTCATCCGGGTGCGGGCGGCCGGGGCGATCGCGTTGACCTGGACCCCGTATCGGCCCAGTTCGGCGGCGGCCACCAGGGTCAGGGCGACGATCCCGGCCTTGGCGGCGGAGTAGCAGCCCTGGCCGACGCTGCCCAGCAGCCCGGCCCCGGACGAGGTGTTGACGACCCGGGCCCCGGGCATGCGGCCGGCCTTCGCCTCGGCCCGCCAGTGCGCCGCGGCGTGCTTGAGCGGCAGGAAGTGGCCGCGCAGGTGGACCCGGGTCACCGCGTCCCAGTCGTCCTCGTCCAGGTTGACCAGCATCCGGTCGCGGAGGAATCCGGCGTTGTTGACCAGGGTGTCGAGCCGCCCGAAGGTGTCGAGCGCGGTCGCGACGAGCGAGGCGGCGCCCTCGGTTGTGGCGATGTCCCCGTGGTGCGCGACGGCCCCGCCACCGGCCGCGCGGATCTCCTGGGCGACCAGCTCGGCGGGTTCGGTGGCGCCGCCCGAGCCGTCGAGCCCGACGCCGAGGTCGTTGACCACGACCCGGGCGCCCTCGGCGGCGAGGGCCAGGGCGTGGGCGCGGCCGAGTCCGCGGCCCGCGCCGGTGACGACGGCGACACGTCCGGCGCACAGCGGGGTCGGTGTGCTCATGACGGAAGTCCTTTCGCTGGGCGGGGAACCCGGTCGTCGGGCCCCCAGGGGCAGGAGCGGGGCGGCGAAACCGGACGACGCCCTCCCCTGACGTCCGTATCGCTGCTACGTTGAACCAAACAAACGTTAGGTGGAAAGGTAGCTGATCTGCTCATGGGTGTCTCCACCTCCGCCCCGGAAGCGGGCATCGCCGTCGTCACCGTCGACTTCCCACCGGTCAACGCCCTGCCGGTGCGCGGCTGGCACGACCTCGCCGCCGCGGTGCGCGCCGCCGGGTCCGATCCGGAGGTCCGGTGCGTGGTGCTCGGTGCCGAGGGACGCGGGTTCAACGCGGGGGTGGACATCAAGGAGATGCAGCGCTCGGCCGGGCACGAGGCGCTGATCGGGGCCAACCGGGGCTGCTTCGAGGCATTCGCCGCTGTCTACGAGTGCGAGGTGCCGGTGGTCGCCGCCGTGCACGGCTTCTGCCTGGGCGGCGGCATCGGCCTGGTGGGGAACGCGGACGCGATCGTGGCCAGCGAGGACGCCGTCTTCGGGCTGCCGGAGCTGGACCGGGGCGCGCTCGGCGCGGCCACGCATCTGGCCCGGCTGGTCCCGGCGCACCTGATGCGGACCCTTTACTACACCTCGCGCACCGTGACGGCCCATGAGCTGCACGGGCACGGCTCGGTGTGGAGCGTCGTCCCGCGCGAGCGGCTGTCCGGCGCCGCCCTGGAGCTGGCCCGGGAGATCGCCGCCAAGGACGGCTCGCTGATCCGGCTGGCCAAGGCCGCCATCAACGGGATCGACCCCGTCGACGTACGCCGCAGCTACCGCTTCGAGCAGGGCTTCACCTTCGAGGCCAATCTCAGCGGCGTCGCCGGGCGGGTGCGCGACACCTTCGGCACCGACGCGGACAAGGAGCGCGACGAGTGACACAGGACAAGACGATGACGGCCGAGGAGGTCGTCGGCCGGCTGGAGAGCGGCATGACCGTCGGCATCGGCGGCTGGGGTTCGCGCCGCAAGCCGATGGCACTGGTCCGGGCGCTGCTGCGCTCGGACGTCACCGATCTGACCGTGGTGTCGTACGGCGGGCCCGATGTCGGGCTGCTCGCCGCCGCGGGGCGGATCCGCAAGCTGGTCACGGCGTTCGGGACGCTGGACTCGGTCCCGCTGGAACCGCATTTCACCGCGGCCCGGCAGCGCGGCGCGTTCGAGATGGCCGAGCTGGACGAGGCGATGCTGATGTGGGGGCTGACGGCGGGCGCGCAGCGGCTGCCGTTCATGCCGGTGCGGGCCGGGCTGGGCTCGGACCTGATGAAGGTCAACCCGGCGCTGCGTACGGTCACTTCGCCGTACGACGACGGGGAGGTGCTGGTCGCGGCGCCCGCGCTGCGGCTGGATGTGGCCCTGGTGCATCTCAACCGTGCGGACGCGCAGGGCAACGGGCAGTATCTGGGCCCCGATCCGTACTTCGACGACCTGTTCTGCGAGGCCGCCGACCGGGCGTACGTCTCCTGCGAGCGGATCGTGGAGACCTCTGAGCTGCTGAAGGAGCACGGCCCGCAGACGCTGCTGGTCAAACGGCTGTTCGTGAACGGGGTGGTCGAGACGCCGAACGGCGCGCACTTCACCTCCTGCGTACCCGACCACGACCGCGACGAGGCTTTCCAGCGCGCCTACGTCCGGGCCGCCCGCGACCCCGAGGCGTGGCCCGCCTTCGCCGCACGGTTCCTGTCCGGCGACGAAGCCGCGTACCAGGCCGCCGTCACCGCGTTCCACCAGGAGGAAGCATGAGCGGCAGCGCGACGACCGGTATCGCGGCGCCGAGCCGCGCCGAGTACTGCGTGGTGGCATGCGCCGAGGCGTGGCGGGGCGCGGGCGAGGTCCTCGCCAGTCCGATGGGCACCGTCCCGGCCATCGGGGCACGTCTGGCGCGGCTCACCTTCTCCCCCGCCCTGCTGCTCACCGACGGGGAGGCGCTGCTGATGGGCGACACCCCGGCGATGGGAGCGGCGCCGGGGAGCGTGGAGGGGTGGCTGCCGTTCCGTCAGCATCTGGCGCTCACCGCCACCGGGCGGCGGCACGTGATGATGGGCGCCAGCCAGATCGACCGCTACGGCAACCAGAACATCTCGTGCATCGGCGACTGGGCCCGGCCGGTGCGCCAGCTGCTCGGAGTGCGTGGCGCGCCCGTCAACACCCTGAACAATCCTACGAGTTACTGGATCCCCCGGCATTCGACGCGGGTCTTCGTCGAGCGGGTCGACATGGTCAGCGGGGTCGGTTACGACCGGGCGGCGGCAGCCGGGCCCGCCGCGAGCCGCTACCACCGCATCCCCGAGGTCATCAGCGATCTGGGGGTCTTCGACTTCGAGACGCCCGACCGTACGATGCGGCTGCGCTCACTGCACCCGGGGGTGAGCGTCGAGCAGGTCGCCGCCGCCACCGGCTTCGGCCTCACGGTCCCCGCCGGGGTGCCGTTCACCCGGGAGCCCACGCGGGCGGAGCTGCTGCTGATCCGCGAGGTCATCGACCCGAAGGGGCTGCGCGAGCGCGAGGTGACGGCATGACCGGGCCCGCGCCGCTGCCGACCGCGCTCACCGAACTGACCGGGGTGCGGTACCCGGTCGTGCAGACCGGGATGGGGTGGGTGGCCGGTCCCCGGCTGGTGTCCGCGACCGCGAACGCGGGAGCGCTCGGCATCCTGGCCTCGGCGACCATGACCGTGGAGCAGCTGCGTGCGGCGGTCCGGGAGGTCAGGTCCCGTACGGACGCGCCGTTCGGCGTCAATCTGCGGGCGGACGCGGGGGACGCGGCCGAGCGGGTGGGGGTCATGATCGAGGAGGGGGTGCGGGTGGCGTCGTTCGCGCTCGCCCCGTCGAAGGAGCTGATCGCCCGGCTGAAGGACGCGGGGGTCGTCGTCATGCCGTCCGTGGGGGCCCGGCGGCACGCGGAGAAGGTCGCCGCGTGGGGGGCCGACGCGGTGATGGTGCAGGGCGGCGAGGGCGGCGGGCACACCGGCAGCGTGGCCACCACCGTGCTCCTGCCCCAGGTGGTGGACGCCGTGGACATCCCGGTCGTCGCGGCGGGCGGCTTCCACGACGGCCGGGGCCTGGTCGCCGCGCTCGCCTACGGGGCGGCCGGGATCGGGATGGGCACGCGTTTCCTGCTCACCTCCGACAGCACCGTCCCCGAGGCGGTGAAGGCACGGTATCTGGCCGCCACGGTCCAGGACGTCACGGTGACGGACCGGCTCGACGGGCTGCCGCACCGGATGCTGCGCACCGCCATGGTGGATGCGCTGGAGCGCTCGGGCCGGGCGGCCTCGCTGCTGCGGGCGGTCCGGCACGCCGCGGCGTTCCGGAAGGAGTCGGGGGCGAGCTGGCCCCGGCTGGTCCGGGACGGGCTGGCGATGAAGCACGGCAAGGAGCTGACCTGGAGCCAGGTTCTGCTGGCGGCCAACACCCCGATGCTGCTCAAGGCCTCGCTGGTCGAGGGGCGTACGGACATCGGGGTGATGGCCTCGGGCCAGGTGGCGGGAGTGATCGGGGACCTGCCGTCCTGCGCGGAGCTGGTCGGCCGGATCATGGCGGAGGCCCGGCTGTCCCTGAAGGAGCTCGGCGCCCTCTGAGAACGCCCGCCCGTCCGGGCGTTCCCCGAGGCGCCCGGCGGCGTCAGAGGCGTTCGATGACGGTGACGTTGGCGAGGCCGCCGCCCTCGCACATGGTCTGGAGGCCGTAGCGGCCTCCGGTGCGCTCCAGCTCGTGCAGCAGGGTGGTCATCAGTTTGGTGCCGGTGGCGCCGAGCGGGTGGCCGAGCGCGATGGCGCCGCCGTTGACGTTGACCCGCTCCGGGTCGGCGCCGGTCTCCTTCAGCCAGGCCAGGACGACCGGGGCGAACGCCTCGTTGATCTCCACCAGGTCCATGTCGCCGATGGACATGCCGGTCTTCTTCAGCGCGTGCGCGGTCGCCGGGATGGGCGCGGAGAGCATCCGGATCGGGTCCTCGCCGCGTACCGAGAGATGGTGGATGCGGGCCCGGGGGGTCAGGCCGTGTTCGGCGACGGCCCGTTCGGAGGCGATGAGCAGCGCGGAGGCGCCGTCGGAGACCTGCGAGGAGACCGCGGCGGTCAGCAGGCCGCCGTCGACCACGGGCTTCAGGGCGGCCATCTTCTCGGCCGAGGTGTCCCGGCGGGGCCCCTCGTCCACGGTCACCTCGCCGTACGCGACGGTCTCCCGGGCGAAGCGGCCCTCGTCGATGGCGCGCAGTGCCCGGCGGTGCGAGCGCAGCGCGAACTCCTCCATCGCCTCGCGGGTGATGCCCCACTTGCGGGCGATGAGTTCGGCGCCGTGGAACTGGTTGACGGGCGCGTCGCCGTAGCGGGCGCGCCAGCCCTCGGAGCCCGCGTAGGGGCCCTCGGTGAGCCCGAGCGGATCGGCGGCCTGGCGGGAGGCGAAGGCGATGGGGATCATCGACATGTTCTGGGTGCCGCCCGCCACGACCAGGTCCTGGGTGCCGGAGAGGACGCCCTGGGCGGCGAAGTGGGCGGCCTGCTGGGAGGAGCCGCACTGCCGGTCGACGGTGGTGCCGGGCACCTCCTCGGGAAGGCCCGCGGCGAGCCAGGCGGTGCGGGCGATGTTCCCGGCCTGCGGGCCGACGGTGTCCAGGCAGCCGAACACGACGTCGTCGACGGCGGCCGGGTCGATCCCGGCGCGCCCGACCAGTGCCTTGAGGACGTGGGCGCCCAGGTCGGCGGGGTGCACGGCGCTGAGGCCGCCCTTGCGGCGGCCGACCGGGGTGCGTACGGCTTCGACGATGTAGGCCTCGGCCATGTCTGCTCCTTCGTGAAGGATGATGGTGGGTCAGGTGCGTGGGGTGATGCCTTCGAGGACCATGGAGAGGTACTGGCGGGCGATCTCCTCGGGCCCGTGGACGCCGTCGGGTCGGTACCAGGAGGCGGCCACCCAGACGGTGTCGCGGACGAAGCGGTAGGCGAGCCGGACGTCCAGGTCGTGGCGGAAGATCTGTTCGGCGACGCCGCGTTCCAGCGTGCGCAGCCAGGCCTGTTCGAACTTCGGCCGGGACTCGGCGAGATGGGCGAAGCGCGGCCGGGCGGCGAGGTGGTGGGCCTCCTTCTGGTAGATGGCGACCGCGGGTCCGTGCCGGTCGATCTGCCGGAAGGACTGGGTGACGAGCCCCTCGATGGTCTCGCGGGGTCCGAGCCCGGCGGCGAGCACGGCTTCGTAGCCCGCCCACAGTTCGTCGAGGAAGGCCGTCAGGATCTCGTCGAGCATCGACTCCTTGGAGTCGAAGTGGTAGTAGAGGCTGCCCGCGAGCAGCCCCGCGTGGTCCGCGATGCGGCGGACGGTGGTGGCGTTGTAGCCGTGGGCGGCGAACACCTCGGCGGCGGTGGCCAGGAGTTCGGCCCGCCGTTCGGCGCCGGGGTTCGGGGTGACCGTCCTCACGCCCTCTGGCTGCTGACGGAGACGGTCTCCCCGGTCATGTACGCGGAGTAGCCGCTGGCCAGGAAGACGATGACGTTGGCGACCTCCCAGGGCTCGGCGTAGCGGCCGTACGCCTCGCGCCCGGTGAGCTCGGCGAGCAGCTCCGGTGTGGTGACCTTCACCAGGTGCGGGTGCATGGCCAGGCTCGGTGCGACGGCGTTGACGCGTACCTGGAAGTCGGCGGCCTCCAGGGCGGCGCACCGGGTGAGCGCCATGACCCCGGCCTTGGCGGCGGCGTAGTGGGCCTGGCCGCGCTGGGCGCGCCAGCCGACGACCGAGGCGTTGTTGACGACGACGCCGCCGGTGCCGCCGTTCCTGAGGTGGCGCAGGGCGGTGCGGGTGCAGCGGAAGGTGCCGCCCAGGGTGACGTCGAGGACCTTCGTCCACTGCTCGTCGGTCATGTCGACGAGGTCGGCGGTGCCGCCGAGGCCCGCGTTGTTGACGACGATGTCGAGGCCGCCGTGGCGCTCGGCGGCGTATCCGAACAGGGCGTCGACCTGTTCCTGGTCGGTGACGTCGCAGGGCAGGGCGGCGACCCGGTCCGCGCCGAACTCCTCGGCGAGCGCGGCGGCGCTCTCGCCGAGGCGGCGCTCGTGGGCGTCACCGATGACGATCCGGGCCCCCTCCTCCAGGAAGCGGCGGGCGGTCGCGCCGCCGATCCCGGCGCCCGCGGCGGCGGTGATCACCGCGGTGCGCCCGGTCAGGAGGGAGTGGCCCGGTACGTAGGTCGGCCGGTGGGTCACGGGCGGGGCTCCTTCGGCAGGCCGAGGACGCGCTCGGCGATGATGTTGCGCTGGATCTCGTTGGACCCGGCGTAGATGGTGTCGGCGCGGGAGAAGAGGAACAGCCGCTGCCAGTCGTCGAGTCCGTACGGTCCTTCGGCGGCGGTCATCCCTCCGGCGCCGAGCACGCTCATGGCGAGTTCGCCCAGCTCCCGGTGCCAGGTGGCCCAGAAGATCTTGCCGATGGAGGCCTCGGGGCCGGGTGCGCCGGCCGCGACGCCGTCGAGCATCCGCAGGGCGTTGCAGCGGATGGTCTCCAGTCCGGTCCAGGCGCGGGCGAGCCGGTCGCGGATCAGCGGGTCCCCGGCGGCGCCGTTGCGGCGGGCCAGGGCGATGAGGGCCTCCAGTTCGCGCCGGAAGCCGACCTGCTGGCCCAGGGTGGAGACGCCGCGCTCGAAGCCCAGGGTGGCCATGGCGACGCGCCAGCCGTCGCCCGGCTCCCCGACGACGTGCTCGGCGCGGGTGCGGGCGTCGTCGAAGAAGACCTCGTTGAACTCGTGGGTGCCGGTGAGCTGGGTGATCGGCCGGATCTCCACCCCGGGGCCGTCCAGCGGGACCAGCAGGTAGGACAGGCCGTGGTGGCGCGTCGAGCCGGGCTCGGTGCGGGCGACCACGAAGCACCACTGGGCCGCGTGTGCCATCGATGTCCAGATCTTCTGCCCGGTGACGACCCAGTCGGGGCCGTCGCGCTCGGCCCTGGTCCGTACGTTCGCCAGGTCGGACCCGGCGTCCGGCTCGCTGTAGCCCTGGCACCACAGCTCCTGGACGGCGGCGATCGGCGGCAGGAACCTGGCCCGCTGCTCGGGGGTGCCGAAGGCCACCAGCGTCGGCCCGAGGAGCTGCTCCCCGATGTGGTTGACCCGTGCGGGGGCGTCGGCCAGGGCGTACTCCTCGTGGAAGGCGATCTGCTGCTCGATGCTCGCGCCGCGCCCGCCGTACTCCTCGGGCCAGCCCACGCACGTCCAGCCGGCGGCCGCCATGTGCCTCTCCCAGCCCAGGCGTTCGTCGAAGGCCTCGTGCTCGCGCCCGGGTCCGCCGCGGCCGCGAAGACCCGCGAAGGAACCGGTGAGGTTGGCGGCCAGCCAGCCGCGGATCTCGGTGCGGAACTCCTCGACGCTGCTCATGACGGTACGTTAATCTACCAAACACTTGTTAGGGAAGGAGGGGCGGATGTCCACTGCCCACGACGAGCCGGTGCGCTACGAGAAGCAGGGCCCGGTCGCCACGGTGACCATGAACCGGCCCGACTACCGCAACGCCCAGAACTCCGCGATGACCTACGCGCTGGACCGGGCGTTCTACCGCGCGGCCGAGGACGGCGAGGTGAAGGCCGTCGTCCTGGCCGGGGCGGGCGAGCACTTCTCCGCCGGGCACGACATCGGCACCCCCGAGCGGGACGCGCACCTCCCCTTCGAGCGCCGGGCCGGGCTCTGGTGGGACCACTCGGACAAGGCCGGCGCGGAGAGCCGCTTCGCCCGCGAGTCCGAGGTGTATCTGGGCATGTGCCGCCGCTGGCGGGAGCTGCCGAAGCCGGTCATCGCCTCCGTGCAGGGCGCCTGTGTGGCCGGCGGGCTGATGCTCGCCTGGATCTGCGATCTGATCGTGGCCGGCGAGGACGCCTTCTTCGCCGACCCGGTGGTCCGCATGGGCATCCCCGGCGTCGAGTACTTCGCGCACCCCTGGGTGATGCCGCCGAGGATCGCCAAGGAGTTCCTCTTCACCGGCGACCGGATGAGCGCCCGGCGGGCGTACGAGATCGGCATGGTCAACCGCGTGGTGCCCCGGGAGGAACTGGCCGACCGCACCCGGGAGCTGGCGCTGCGGATCGCGGAGATGCCGCGCCTGGGCCTGGCCCTGACCAAGCGCGCCGTCAACCAGGCCGAGGACCTCCAGGGAATGCACGCCGGGATGGACTCGGTGTTCGGCCTGCACCACCTGGCGCACGCCCACAACGCCGAGACCGCCTCCGACGCGCTCGGCGGCATGGACATCCGGGCGATGAAGAAGGCGGGCTCCTGATGGACCTCGACATCGACGCCGCCGACGATGCCTTCCGCACCGAGGCCCGCGCCTGGCTGGCCGGCCACGTACCGGCCACGCCGCTGCCGTCCCTGGAGACCGCCGAGGGGTTCGCCGCCCACCGGGAGTGGGAGGCCGAGCTCGCCGCGGACCGCTGGTCGGTGGTCTCCTGGCCCGAGGAGTACGGCGGGCGCGGCGCCTCGCTGCTGCGCTGGCTGCTCTTCGAGGAGGAGTACTACGCGGCGGGTGCGCCCGGCCGGGTCGGCCAGAACGGGATCAGTCTGCTGGCCCCCACCCTCTTCGAGTACGGCACCGCCGAGCAGCGGGCCCGGCTGCTGCCGCCGACGGCGCGCGGTGAGGTGGTCTGGGCACAGGCGTGGTCGGAGCCGGAGGCCGGTTCGGACCTGGCCGCGCTGCGCTCGACGGCCGTACGGACCGAGGGCGGCTGGCTGCTCGGCGGCCAGAAGACCTGGTCCTCCCGGGCCGCCTTCGCCGACCGGGCCTTCGGCCTGTTCCGCAGCGACCCGGACGCGGACCGGCCGCACCGGGGGCTGACGTACCTGATGTTCCCGCTGGACGCCGAAGGGGTCACGGTGCGGCCCATCGGGCGGCTCGACGGGAAGCCCGCCTTCGCCGAACTCTTCCTGGACCGGGTGTTCGTCCCCGACGCGGACGTGATCGGCGAGCCCGGGCAGGGCTGGCGGGTCGCGATGAGCACCACCGGCAACGAACGCGGGCTGACCCTGCGCAGCCCCGGCCGGTTCACGGCCGCCGCCGAGCGGCTGACCGCGCTGTGGCGGGCCCACGGCGACCCCGGGGACACGGCACTGCGCGACCGGGTCGCCGACGCGGTGATCGCGGCCCGCGCCTACCGGCTGTTCTCCTACGCGGGCGCCTCGCGGATACTGCACGGCGAGGCCGCCCCGGCCGCCGCCTCCAGCCTCAACAAGCTCTACTGGTCCGAGCTGGACATCGCGCTCCACGAGACGGCGCTCGACCTGCTGGGCCCGTACGGCGAGCTCGCCGACCACGCGGCGGACTGCCCGCCGGGCGGCTGGGCGGAGGGCTACACCTTCTCACTGGCCGGTCCGGTGTACGCGGGCACCAACGAGATCCAGCGCGACATCGTCGCCGAGCGGCTGCTCGGCCTGCCGAAGGGACGCCGCTGATGCGCTTCCTCCTGGACGCCGAGCAGCGGGAGTTCGCCCGCTCCCTCGACGCGCTGCTCGCCTCCGCCGATGTCCCGGCCGCGATCCGGTCCTGGGCGGCCGGGGACCACAAGCCGGGGCGGGTCCTGCGCGACCGGCTCGCCGAGGCGGGACTGTTCGCCCTGGCGGTACCGCGCGAGCACGACGGGTACGGCCCGCTGCCGCTGGAACTGGCCGTCGCCTTCGAGGTGCTGGGGCGGCACGCCGTACCCGGGCCGCTGGTCGAGACGGTCGCGGCGGCGGCCCTGATCGACCGGCTCGGCGACGGGGGCCTGGCCGCCGAGCGGCTGCCCCCGGTCGCCTCGGGCGCGTCGGAGCTCTCGCTCTGCGTGACGGCGCTCGGCCCGTACGCCCTGGACGCCGACGCGGCCGGGGCCGTGCTGGTGGTGGACGGTGATGTGCTGCGCCTCGCGGCCGGGGCGGGGCCCGTGCAGCCCTCGGCCGACCCGGCGCGGCGTCTCGCACGGCCCGTGGGCGGCACCGTTCTCGCCCGGGGTCCGGCGGTGACCGGGGCGGCCGGGTACGCGGCGGAGGTGGCCGCGCTCCTGACGGCGGCCCAGGCTCTCGGGGTCGGCCGCACCCTGCTGGCCCGTACCGTCGCCTACGTGCAGCAGCGCACCCAGTTCGGGACGGCGATCGGTTCCTTCCAGGCGGTCAAGCACCGGCTGGCCGACACCCTGCTGGCCCTCGAGTTCGCCGAGCCCCTGGTGCACGGCGCCGCGCTCACGCTCGCCGCCGGGGACGGCGGGGCGGGCGGCGAGATCGCCGCGGCCAAGGCCGCCGCGGGCGAGGCCGCGTACGGGGCGGCGCGCACCGCACTCCAGCTGCACGGGGCGGTGGGCTACACCGATGAGCTCGATCTGTCGCTGTGGCTGCGCAAGGCCCGGCCGCTGCGCGACGCCTGGGGCACCCCGGCCGCCTGCCGGGCCCGGGTCCTGGCCGGCTGACCGCGCGCACCGCACACCGCACACCGCACACCGCACACCGCACACCGCACACCGCACACCGCACACCGAGAGGAGCGGCCCGATGAGGCTGACGGACGAGCAGGAGCAGCTGCGGTCGGCGGTGCGCGCGGTGCTGACGAAGCACCAGGACGCCGCCGCCTGGGCACCGTTGACCGGGCAGATCGGGGCCGCGGGGCTGGCCGTGCCGGAGGGGCACGGCGGGCTGGGCGGCGGCGCCCGTGACGTGCACGTCCTGATGGAGGAGCTGGGGCGGTGCCTGAGCCCGGTGCCGTACCTGGGCTCGGCGGTGCTCACCTCGGGGGCGCTGCTGGCCACCGGTGACCGGGCGGCCCTCGGGCGGCTGCTGCCGGGGCTCGCCGAGGGCACCGCGGTGGGCGCCCTGGCCTGGGCCGAGGGCGGTTCCTGGGACGGATCGGCGATCCGCGCCGAGGCGGTTCCGCGCCCGGGCGGCGGCTGGCTGATCAGCGGGGTCAAGGAACACGTCCTGGACTGGCCGGACATCGACGTGCTGCTCGTGGCGGCCCGTACGGCGGCGGGGATCTCGCTCTTCGAGGTGGCACCCGGCGCCGCCGGGGTGCGCCGGGAACCCGTGGTGACCATGGACTCCACCCGGGCCCAGGCCCGGTGGGTGCTGGCGGACGCCGAGGGGCGGCTGGTGGGCGCGGACGGCGACGGCGGCCGGTGCCTGGAGCGGGTACGGGACCTGGCGTGCGCGGCCCTCGCCGCGGAGCAGGCGGGCGCGGCCGGGCGCTGTCTGGAGATCACCGTGGCCCACACCCGGGACCGGGTGCAGTTCGGGCGGCCCATCGGTTCGTTCCAGGCGGTGAAGCACCGGCTGGCGGACGCGTACGTGCTGGTGGAGTCGGCGCGTTCGGCGGCGCTCGGGGCCGCTTGCGCCGCCGACACGGACCCGGAGGCACTGCCGCGGGCCGCCGCCGTGGCCAAGTCCGTCTGCTCGGAGGTGTTCTCGGCGGTGGCGGGCGAGATGATCCAGCTGCACGGCGGGATCGGCATCACCTGGGAGCACGACGCGCACCGCTACTTCAAGCGGGCGCACGGGGCGGGCGAGCTGTTCGGCGCGCCCGCGCACCACCGGGCGCGGCTCGCCGCCGGGCTCGGGCTGACGGCGCACTGACGGCGCACCGAGCGGGGAGGCTCACGGCATGGACACCGACGGCGGGCGGGACTTCACGGGCCGGGTGGCGCTGGTCACCGGCGGCACCAGGGGGATCGGGGCCGCGATCGCGGAAGCGTTCCTCGGCGCAGGGGCCCGGGTGGTGGTCTGCGGGCGCGCCACGCCCCGGGCGCTGCCGTCGGCGGCGGGCCGTTCGGCGGTGTTCGTCCCGGCCGATGTGCGCGACCCGGCGTCGGCGGGGGCACTGGTGGAGGCGGCGGTGGAACGCTTCGGCCGGCTCGACGTGCTGGTCAACAACGCGGGCGGTTCACCGGACGCCGACGCGGCCACCGTCTCGCCCCGGTTCGTGGAGAAGGTCGTCGCGCTCAATCTGCTGGCGCCGTTCTACGTGTCGCAGGCGGCGTACCGCGTCATGCGGGCCCAGGAGGGTGGTGGTTCGATCGTCAACATCGGCAGTGTCTCCGCCCATGACCCGCAGCCGGGTACCGCCGCGTACTCGGCCGCCAAGGCGGGGCTGCTGACCCTCACCCGGGCGCTGGCGCTGGAGTGGGCGCCCGCGGTCCGGGTGAACCATGTCACAGCGGGCCCGGTCCGTACCCCGGACGCGGCGTCGGTCTACGGGGCGGACGGCGCGGCGTCGGTGGCGGGGGTGGTCCCGATGCGGCGGATGGCCGTGCCCGAGGACGTGGCCCGGGCCTGCCTGTTTCTCGCGAGCGGCCTGTCCGGGTACGTCAGCGGAGCGGATCTGGCGGTGCACGGCGGCGGCGAGTTCCCCGCCCGCTACCTCGCGGTGAAGGCGGCCGGCGGGGCTGGATGAGGACGGCGTGACGGCATGGGCGGACGGGCGTCCGCGATCGCAGGGGTGGCACTCCGGTACGGTGGCGATCGCTTCGCGCCCGAGATCCGCATCGCCCGTCCTGACGCCACACACCCGTGTACACGACTGGGGAGTCCGATGTTCGAGAAGGTACTGGTCGCCAACCGTGGCGAGATCGCGATCCGCGCCTTTCGCGCGGCGTTCGAGCTCGGCGTCTCCACGGTCGCCGTTTTTCCCTACGAGGACCGCAACTCCCTGCACCGGGCCAAGGCCGACGAGGCCTATCTGATCGGGGAGCGCGGCCATCCCGTACGCGCCTATCTCTCGGTGGACGAGGTGATCGGCGCGGCCCGCAGGGCGGGGGCCGACGCGGTCTACCCGGGCTACGGCTTCCTGTCGGAGAACCCGGACCTCGCGGCGGCGTGCGCGGAGGCCCGGATCACCTTCGTCGGCCCGCCCGCCCCGGTGCTGCACCTCACCGGGAACAAGTCCCGGGCGGTCGCCGCGGCCCGGGAGGCCGGGGTTCCCGTACTGAAGTCCTCCGAACCGTCGACGGACGTGGACGCGCTCGTGGCCGCCGCGGACGGCATCGGCTTCCCGGTCTTCGTGAAGGCCGTCGCGGGCGGCGGCGGGCGCGGCATGCGCCGGGTCGCCGAGCCCGCGGAGCTGCGGGAGGCCATCGACGCCGCGATGCGCGAGGCGCGCTCCGCGTTCGGCGACGCGACGGTCTTCCTGGAGCAGGCGGTGATCGATCCCCGCCACATCGAGGTGCAGATCCTCGCCGACGCCGAGGGCAACGTGGTGCACCTGTACGAACGGGACTGCTCGTTGCAGCGCCGCCACCAGAAGGTCGTCGAGATCGCGCCCGCCCCGCACCTCGACCCGGCACTGCGGGAGCGGATCTGCGCCGACGCCGTGGCCTTCGCCCGTCACATCGGCTACATCAACGCGGGCACCGTCGAATTCCTGGTCGACGGCGAGGGCAACCATGTCTTCATCGAGATGAACCCGCGCATCCAGGTCGAGCACACCGTGACCGAGCAGGTCACCGGACGCGATCTGGTCATCGCGCAGCTGCGCATCGCCGCCGGCATGACCCTTCCCCAACTGCGGCTCACCCAGGATGACATCACCCTCAACGGCACGGCGCTGCAGTGCCGGATCACCACGGAGGACCCGGCCAACGGCTTCCGGCCGGACACCGGCACCATCTCCGCGTACCGCTCCCCCGGCGGACCCGGGGTCCGGCTGGACGGCGGCACCGTCCACACCGGAGCGGAGGTGTCCGCCCACTTCGACTCGATGCTCGTCAAGCTCACCTGCCACGGGCACGACTTCGCCAACGCCGCCCGCCGGGCGCGCCGGGCCATCGCGGAGTTCCGCATCCGGGGCGTGGCGACCAACCTGCCGTTCCTGGGCGCGGTCCTGGACCATCCCGATTTCCGGGCGGGGCACGTCACGACCGGGTTCATCGACGCGCACCCGGAGCTGATCCGGGCCCGCCCCTCGGCCGACCGGGGCAGCCGGATGCTCGGCTATCTCGCCGAGACCACCGTCAACCGGCCGTACGGGCCCCGCCCCGCCGTGATCGACCCGGTGGACAAGCTGCCCGCGCTGCCGCCCGGGACACCGCCGGCGGGCTCCCGGCAACGGCTCGCGGCCCTGGGCCCGGAGGGGTTCGCCGCCGAGCTGCGCGCCCAGGCGGCCGTGGCCGTGACCGACACGACGTTCCGGGACGCCCATCAGTCGCTGCTGGCCACCCGGGTCCGCACCCGCGACCTGCTGACCGTCGCGCCGTACGTGGCGCGGACCGCGCCGCAGCTGCTGAGCCTCGAGTGCTGGGGCGGCGCGACGTACGACGTGGCGCTGCGCTTCCTGGCCGAGGACCCGTGGGAGCGCCTGGTCAGGCTCCGCGAGGCGGTGCCCAACATCTGCACCCAGATGCTGCTGCGCGGCCGCAACACGGTCGGCTACACGCCCTACCCCACCGAGGTCACCGAGGCGTTCGTCGCCGAGGCCGCGAGCGCCGGGATGGATATCTTCCGGATCTTCGACGCCCTCAACGACGTGGACCAGATGCGTCCGGCGATCGATGCCGTGCGCGCCACCGGCACGTCACTCGCCGAGGTGGCGCTCTGCTACACCGCGGACCTCTCCGACCCCGGCGAGACGCTGTACACCCTGGACTACTACCTGCGGCTCGCCGAGCGGATCGTGGCGGCGGGCGCCCATGTGCTGGCGATCAAGGACATGGCGGGGCTGCTGCGCCCGCCGGCCGCCCGCACCCTGGTCACGGCGTTGCGCGAGCGGTTCGACCTGCCGGTCCATCTGCATACCCACGACACCGCGGGCGGGCAGCTCGGCACGCTGATCGCCGCGATCGACGCGGGGGTGGACGCGGTCGACGCGGCGGTCGCCTCCATGGCCGGCACGACCAGCCAGCCGCCGCTGTCGGCGCTGGTGGCCGCCACCGACCACACCGGGCGGGCCACCGGTCTTTCGCTGGCGGCGGTCGGCGATCTGGAGCCGTACTGGGAGGCGACCCGCAAGGTGTACGCCCCCTTCGAGTCGGGGCTGGCCTCGCCGACCGGCCGGATCTACCACCACGAGATCCCCGGCGGGCAGCTGTCCAACCTTCGCCAGCAGGCCATCGCGCTCGGCCTGGGCGACCGGTTCGAGCTGATCGAGGACTGTTACGCGGCGGCGGACCGGATGCTCGGCCGGCTGGTGAAGGTGACGCCGTCGTCGAAGGTGGTGGGCGATCTGGCTCTGCACCTGGTGGGCGCGGGGGTCACGGCGGCGGACTTCGAGGCCGACCCGGGCCGGTTCGACGTGCCGGACTCGGTGATCGGCTTCCTGCACGGGGAGCTGGGCGATCCGCCCGGCGGCTGGCCCGAGCCGTTCCGGACCCGGGCGCTGCGGGGCCGCCCGGCGAAGGAGCGGGTGGCCCGGCTCTCGGAGGAGGACCGCGAGGGGCTGCGGAAGTCGCCGCGGGCGACGCTGAACCGGCTGCTCTTCCCCGGTCCGACCAAGGAGTTCGAGGCGCACCGGGAGGTGTACGGCGACACCTCCGTGCTGCCGACCCGGGACTTCCTGTACGGCCTGGAACCGGAGACCGAGCACACGGTGACCCTGGAGCCGGGGGTCACGCTGCTGATCGAGCTGGAGGCCGTCTCCGAGCCGGACGAACGCGGCTTCCGCAGCGTACTGGCCACGCTCAACGGGCAGTTGCGGCCGGTTTCGGTGCGGGACCGGTCGGTCGCCACGGAGGTGAAGGCCGCCGAGAAGGCGGACCGCGGCAACCCGGGGCACGTCGCGGCGCCGTTCGCCGGGGTCGTCACCCTCCAGGTGGAGCAGGGAGCCCATGTGACGGCCGGTCAGACCGTGGCCACCATCGAGGCGATGAAGATGGAGGCGTCGATCACCGCCCAGGCTTCCGGGACCGTGCGGCGGCTGGCGATCGGCTCCGTCCAGCAGGTCGAGGCGGGTGACCTGCTCCTCGACATCGGCTGAGCGGCCGGGGGGCGGGCCGGTGGGCCCGCCCCCCGGGGCGTCGGTGTTACGC
>NZ_JBHJQP010000103.1:0-28951 GCF_042262625.1 Streptomyces sp. NPDC056347
GCCTTCTCCGGCGCGTTCCCCGGCGCGGTCGCGCCCGTCCGCTCCGGTGCGGTCCGTCACAGCCCCCACCGCGAGCTCCACCCCGAAGAGCGGCCGCACCCCGGCCCTCTCGCAGGCCCCGGCGAAACGGACCGCGCCCGCGAGCGTGTCCCGGTCGGTCAGCGCAAGGGCGTCCATCCCCCGCTCCGCGGCGCGCTCCGCCAGCCGCTCCGGGTGCGATGCCCCGTACCGCAGGGAGAACCCGGAAGCGGTACGCAGATGCGTGAACCCTGGCATCCGCACCTCCTGAACCGATCCGTACTCACCCCCTCGCCCTCCACCATAAACCAAGTTTCGAACATTCGTACGATAATCGAGTGGCCTCCGAGCCGGCGGCCGGAACGCGCGTCACTCGCAGAACACCCGCACCTTCGCCTCGGGGTCGTCGACGTCCACACCGACCTCGTCGAGCTGGTCGACGAGCTCCTCGAGATGCTGCGGCCTGAGCTCGGCGAGGTCGATCGGCACGCCCGACCTGCGCAGCTCCTCATTGACCCGGGTGACCGCTTTCGGCGGGAGCAGACTCGTGAGCCGCACTCCGGCGCGCAGCAGCTGGAGCGGCACCCGGATGTCGACCCGGCTCGCCCCGTCACCGTCGACGTCCGCCGTGTCCACCACCATCACGCGCAGATACTTGCGTCGGCCCCCGGGGCGGGGCTCCGCCGGGCGCTCCCCGTGCCGTTCCCGTTCGACGGCGTCGATCAGCCGCTCGGCCTCGTCCGCGGTGACCTTGCCCTCGGCCAGCATCCGCAGGATCTGACGGCGTTGCTCGTCCATGACTGCTCCTTCGTCGTTCTTCCAGGTCATCTGATGCTCACCAGCAGGGCCGTGCGGCCCTGCTCGATCTCGAACCGGGTGCCGGGCAGCGCCCACAGCAGCCCCCCGGCACCACGCAGCACCCCCACCGGGCCCACCCGGAGGACGAGGCAGGCGACCAGCGCGGCCGCCACGGCGAGGAGCAGCAGCGGCGCCAGCAGCAGCGCCACCGGCAGGACGGGGACGTACAGCCGTCGACGGCGGCCGTCGGAACGACGAAGGCCCACCGTCACCAGCTGCGGGATCACCGGGACCGCTCCAGCTCGTCCAGCGCCTCCTGGGCGGTGATCTCCCCGCGCCGCAGCCGGTCGACGACCTCGGCGGCGCCGGCGGGCGCCGGGTCGGTGCCGACGAAGTCGAGCTGCCCGGCGATCCGGTTCAGCCGGGACTTGACCGTCGGATAGCTCACTCCGAAGATCCGCTCCATCTCCTTGATCGAGCCGTGCGCACGGACGAACGCGGCGACGAACACCTGGTCGTCGATGCCGAGCTGGGCCAGCTGCGGCGGCTCGAACCGCCCCTCGACCGCGACATCACTGCCGACGAGACGGACCCGCTCGACCACGAACGGCCGCCCCTGCGTCAGGTCCGTCAGCTCCTGCCAGTCCACCCTCGACTCCTTCGCTCCTCGACAACACACTCACCACCCTTTTGTACATTCACTTTTTTGATCAGGCAACGCCCTGGAATTAACTTTCTCAATCCTCATCTCAATTATTCAATGATCGACGAAGGTTCTCATCCGCAGTCACCGGGGCGTGCGGCTCCCGCTCCCGTACGCGGACGGACGGGGCACTCAGCCGTTCGGCCCCGCCCCACCTGCACGAACGGCCGACGCCCACGAGCGTGGGGGCATGACTTTCGCTGCCGAGGTGAAGAACGCCGTCACTCCACGGGCCGCACTGCTCGTCATCGGTGTGCTCGGACTCCAGCTGCTGTTCATCGCGTCCTACGTCGGCGCCCTGCACCGCCCGAAGCCGACGGACGTGCCCTTCGGCGTCGTCGCCCCCCGGCAGATGTCCGCCCGGCTCGTCACCGATCTGAAGGAGCTCCCCGGCGGCCCGCTGAACCCCCGCGAGGTCACCGACGCGGCCGGGGCGCGGGCGCAGATCCTCGACCGCGGAATCGATGGCGCCCTGATCGTCGACCCCCGGGGCACCACCGACACCCTGCTGGTCGCCTCCGGCGGCGGTGCCTCGCTGTCCACCGCCCTGACGAAGATCCTCGACCGGGCCGAACTCGGCCGGCAGCGCACCGTACGGACCGTGGACGTGGCCCCGGCCTCCGCGCAGGACGCCGGCGGGATCTCGTCGTTCTACCTGGTGGTGGGCTGGTGCGTCGGCGGATATCTCTGCGCCTCGATCCTGGCGATCAGCGCGGGCGCCAAGCCCGCCAACCGGCGGCGCGCGGTGATCCGTACGGGCGTCATGGCGCTGTACTCGATCCTGGGCGGAATCGGCGGCGCGATCATCATCGGGCCGGTCCTCGGCGCCCTGCCCGGAAGTTTCTGGGGACTGTCGGGCCTGGGCGCGCTGACCGTCTTCGCGGTCGGCATGATCACCCTCGCGCTCCAGGCCCTCACCGGCATCGTCGGCATCGGCCTGGCCGTGCTGATCGTGGTGATCGCGGGCAACCCGAGCGCCGGTGGCGCCTACCCGCTGCCGATGATCCCGGACTTCTGGCGGGCGATCGGTCCCGCGCTGCCGCCCGGGGCGGGCACCTGGGTCGCCCGCTCGATCGCCTACTTCCGGGGCAACGCGGTCACCGGTCCGCTGCTGGTGCTGTCCGCGTGGGCGGTGGTGGGCACGGTCATCACCCTCCTGACCGCCATCCGCCGCACCCCGGAGGAACTCAGCGGCGAACGGCCGCCGTTCGGCTCGACGGTCGACTGACCGGGTCCTTCCGCACCGACCGGGCGAAAGGACCCGGGGGGAACGGGAGCCGCGCCGCCCCGCGATGACCACATACGCACTCACGACACGGACGCGGACCGCCGGCTGCCCTTCCGGCGGCGCGTGCGCGAGCTCGCCGTACCGCCCGCCGTGATCGAACCCACGACCGCCCGCCGCCGTGCCTACGACCGGCCGGGCCATGTCCGGCCGGCCGGACCGTCCCGGGTACTGTCCGCTTGTTCGATTCGATCCCCCTGGTCAGGGGGTTGTGCAGGGGAGGGCGTCATGAACGGTGCGAGCCGGGCCGGGAACACGTGGAAGCCGAACAGCGAGGAGGGCGGGGCGCTCGCGGGCCGTTGGTGGAAGTGGGCCCTGTCGGCGCCCGACGACCGCAGCCCGGTCAAGGACACGACGGGCGAGCACGCCGCCTGGAACCAGCCGGACGACCTCTGGTTCCTGGCCGGCACGTACGGCGGCCGGGTGGTCCGACGGTGCGCGATCCCCTCGGACCGCCCGGCCTTCTTCCCCGTACTGAACATGCAGCACCCCCGGTCGTACTCCAGGGTGCCGCTGTCCATGTCGGTGGTGGAGGCCACCGCCTCGCTCAACAGCGTCCCGCTGCCGCTGCACGAGTTCTCCGCACCCTTCCGGACAGGGTTGATCCAGCGCTACGCATGGGGCGTCTGGGGCGGCTTCGCCCCGCTGACGCCCGGCGAGTACGTACTGGAGATCAAGGCCAGGGCCACCAACGGCTTCTGGGTCGACACCACCTACCACCTGGAGTCGAAGGCCCCCTGATCCACCCTCGGGCCCGGTCCGTCCCAGGCGTCCGGGCCCCGTCGTCGAACTGCCGCCCACCGGGAGATCCTTGGGACGCGGGCGGCGGTTTCGACGTCAGCACCCGGGCGGAGACCGGTGCGCGCCGCTGCGGCTTCGGCCACCGCAGCCACAAGGCCGCCGGGGCCTTCCCCGCCGACAGGCCACGCATCGGCTCCGCCTTCCACGAGAATCCCGAGCGGGTGTGCGCCGCCCGCTCGCCGCGCCCGTCGACCCTGTACCGCCTCACCTCAGTGCGTGTCCTTGGTTTCCCAACACGCGCCTCCGGTAAGGGCTCTGATGAGCCATCATCGAATCGGGCGGGAAATGTCGGGCACGTGTTGCCCGCACCATGCGGAGGAGGCGTCAAGTGCGTAGTCGGGTGCGCGCGTCGGACGGGCGGCATCTGGTGGTGGAACGGCTCGGGGATCCCCGGGGCAGACCGGTCTTCCTGTTGCACGGAATGCCGGGCAGCCGGCTCGGTCCGGCTCCGCGCGGCATGGTCCTCTACCAGCGCAAGACCCAGCTGATCACCTACGACCGGCCGGGCTACGGCGACTCCGACCGGCTGCCGGGCCGCTGTGTCGCCGACGCCGTCCAGGACGTGCGGGCCATCGCGGACCATCTCGGGCTGGAACGGTTCGCCGTGGTGGGCCGGTCCGGCGGCGCGCCGCACGCCCTGGCCTGCGCGGCGCTGATACCCGAGCGGGTGACCCGGACCGCCGCGCTGGTCGGCCTGGCTCCCCGCAGTGCCGACGGGCTCGACTGGTTCGAGGGGATGGCCGCCTCCAACGTACTGGCGTACTCCACCGCGGCGGCCGATCCGGACGGCCTCGCCGAATCGTTCATCTCACGGTCCGCGGTGATCAGGAAGAACCCGGTCCAGCTCATCGACGAGCTGCGCGGGGAGCTGACCGAATCCGACCGGATGGTGGTCAACGACGCAGGGGTACGCACCATGCTGCTGCGCAACTACAGAGAGGGGCTGCGCACGTCCGCCTGGGGCTGGATCGACGACGCGCTCGCGTTCAGCAACCCCTGGGGGTTCGACCCGGCGGACATCCCGGGTCCGGTGCTGCTGTGGCACGGCGAGAAGGACGTGTTCTCCCCGGTGGGCCACTCGCGCTGGCTGGCCGAACGCATCCCGAACTCCACCGTGGTGGTGGAGCCCACCGCCGCGCACTTCGACGCGCTGCACGCCCTGCCCAGGATCCTGAACTGGCTGCTGGAGCCGTCCAGCTGCTGAACCGCGGGCAGAAAAAAGGGGAGCGCCCGGCCGCACGGCCGGACGCTCCCCGTTCCTCAGACCTGCATCGGCTCCAGCTCGCGCTCGAACCGGTCGTCGTCCCGGGCGATCTTGGTCATCGGGTGGTCGTCGCCGAGCTGACGGGACAGCTCCTCGACCGTCTCGGACCTCAGCCGGATGGCCTCGTCCTTGCGCCCCATCGCGTCGAGCGTGACCGCCATGTTCGACGTCATCGCCAGGGTCTCCGGGTGATGCGCTCCCAGGACCCTCCTGAGCTGGCCGGCCACCTTCTCCTCGGTCTCCAGCACCAGATCGAGATTGCCCCGCTCCGCCGTCGCGTTCGCCAGGTTCATCACGCAGAGCAGCGTGTTGGGGTGCTCCGGCCCGTACACCTCCCGCATCGAGGCGACCACCTTGGTCAGCACCTGCACCGCCTCGTCCGCGGCACCGGCCCCCGACTGGTAGACCCCGAGGTTGTTCAGGGCCGCGAGAGTGTACGGGTGCTTCTCCCCCGGCACCTTCACGTACTGGTCGACGACCTCCTGCGCGGTGTCCCTGGCCTCGACCGTCTCACCGGCCGCGTACAGGTCGGCCGCCAGGTTGAGATCGCAGGCCAGCGACTCCGGGTTGGCGACGGTGTACTTGGCCCGGTACCTGGCGCGGGTGGCCACCGTGAGCCTGCGGGCGTCCTCCAGCCTGCCCGCCCGGCGCAGCGACACCGCGAGGCTCTTGGCCGCGCTCAGAGTGCCCGGGAAGGCCCGGCCGAGCGTGGCCTTGTAGCTGTCGTACGTACGGCTGAGGATGTTGACCGAGTCCTCGTACCGGCCGACGTCCCGCAGGTCACGTGCCAGGTTCATGGCCGAGGAGAGACTGTAGGGGTGTTCCGCGCCGAGGACTTCGACCCGCTTGTCGAAGACGTCCTGGTCGATCTCGCGGGCCTTGGCGTACTGGCCGATGGAGCGCAGGGTGAACGCCAGGTTGTTGGCCGCGGCCAGCGTCCTCGGATGCGACTCGTGGAAGATCTGGTTGAACCCCTCGGTCGCCTCGGTGGCCAGCTCGATCGCCCTGGTGTACTCGCCGAGCACACCGAGGTCGGTCGCCAGGCTGCTGGTGCTCATGTACGTGTGCGGGTGCTCGGGACCCAGGACTTCCTTCTGCGTCGTCAGGGTCATCTCGTCGAGCTCCCTGGCCTCCACGTAGCGGCCGCGCGAGCGGTAGATGTTGGAGAGGTGGAAGCAGAGGTAGAGGTACTGGATGTCCCGCTCGCCCAGCGTCTCCCGCCAGATCTCGCGCAGCTCGTCACCGAGCGTGGTGGCGGTCCGGAAGTCACCGCGCTTCCAGAGATAGCGGATCCGGTCGATCAGCAGCCTGCGCGCCTCCGGCTCCTTGCAGTTGCGCGCGTCGGACGGGCCGAGGTGCGGCCAGATGGTGGCGAACCGCGGCCAGGTCAGAGGGTTGTCGACCGGCTCGTCGTCGTCGGGCCGGGCCCCCGCGAGGATGCGGTGCACGGCGTGCCGGGCGTCCCGCTGCTCCTGCTCGCTGAGCTGGGCCCGGATGACCGCCTGGACGAGCCGGTGCACCTGGATGGAGTTGGAGACCTGGTCGACCTTGGCGAGGGCGAAGCGGCCGATCTCCCGGATGACCCGGCCCAGCACCAGCTTCTCCTGGAGCGAGGCGTCGTACGGCTTCAGCGCCTCGATCATCTCCTTGCTGTACAGCAGGTTCCCGGAGATGGGCTCGGGGGCGAAGAAGGCGCAGAGCTGGAGCAGCCGCACCGCGGCGGGTGAGCGCTCCTTGAGCCGCTGGATGGAGATGTTCCAGGTCGCGGCGACCGGCTGCGGGTAACCGGCCGGCTGATTGAGCGCCAGGACCTCGGGAGCCTGCTGGGCCAGCTGCTCCAGATAGGCGTCGATCGGCGTGGCGGTCTCCGCGATCCAGGCCGCCGCCTGCTCGACGGCCAGCGGCAGGTCACCGACGGCGGTGGCCACCTGGGCGGCGTCCTCCTCGCTCAGCCCCGGGGCCCGGCGCTGGAGGTGCTCGATGGACTCCTCCCGGAGGAAGACGTCGACGGGCAGCGCGTCGCCGTGCTGGGACCAGGCCTGGTTGCGCGAGGTGACCAGGATGTGTCCGGACCCGCCCTGCGGGAAGTAGCGCCGCAGCCGTTCGGGATCGTCGGCGTTGTCGAAGACCAGCAGCCAGCGGTCCGAGGGGACCCCGCGCCGCAGCAGGTCGACGGCCTCCTGCGAGGCTGCCGCCATGTCGTCGCCGCCCTGGGCACCCAGCCGGACCGCGAGCTCGGCCAGCGAGGCCACCACGTCGTCGGTCTGCTCGGAAGATATCCACCAGACCAGGTCGTAGTCCGCCATGAAGCGGTGCACGTACTCCAGGGCGACCTGGGTCTTGCCGACGCCGCCGAGTCCGTACAGGGTCTGCGGCTGCGGCAGCACGACGGCCATGCCGCCGCCGAGCTGGTCGCGCATCCGCTCCAGGACCAGGGAGCGGCCGGTGAACCCGGGGTTGCGCGGCGGGGCGTTCCAGATCCTGGGGACGGTGCCGGGGAAGCGGGGCCCGGGCGACACCGCGTCGGTGATCTGGACCGGCCGGTCCAGGGCGCGCAGCAGGGCCGTGGTGGCGTGCACCTCGTCGAGCCGGAAGAGATCGACGGGGTTGCGGTCGATGTAGGGCGCGGACAGCCGGACGTCACCGACCCTGAGCGGCAGCAGATGGCGTCGGCCGCCCCCGGGGTCCTCGGCGACGGCCCGGTCCCAGACGCTCACCGCGCGCTGGGACTTGAGGTAGGCGCTGGAGAGCAGTACGACGGTACGGGCGGCGTTCTCCCCGGTCGTGGCGGGTTCCGTCTCGCCCCGCTCGGCGGACACGTCGCGCGGAACGACGCGGAACCCAGCGCGGGTGAGCACGGACTCGATCCAGTCGGCCCACATCCGGTTCTCCGCCACATAGCTGAGGAAGAGATCGGCGGGAAGGGCGGGACGGCGCCGGGTGAAGGCGTCCCGGATGCGCAGCCGGACCTCGTCGCCGACCGGCGGCATCGAGGTGACCTGCTGGTTGGTGATGACGGAGGTGAGCCGCTCGAAGGCGGAGAGCAGGGAGTTGGTGAGGCCCGCTTCGTCGCCGAAGGTCGCGAGGGTCTCCTCGTAGGCGTAGTAGGGGCGGTACGGAATCTCCACCGCACCCCAGTAGGCGGTCAGTTCGTCCCCGGACAGGTTCCGCGGCAGGCGGTCGAACTTCAGCCGGGCCAGCGCCCGTCCGGCGTCGGCCTTCTCCTTCTCGCCCTCGTCGATGCGCATCGGGACGGGGTAGATCGAGATGGGGCGGCCGGTGTAGCGCTCGGCGATCTGCCGGGCCACGGAGGCGGCGCCGTCGATGGACTGGTCACTCAGCGTGAAGCAGTCGACGAGGATGTCGGGGAGGTGGACGGTGCAGATGTCGGCGATGTCGCTGAGGCCGGTCCGGCTGTCGATGAGGACGTAGTCGTAGTTGGCCTTCATGTCGTCGCGCAGGGCGTCGAAGAAGTGGCCGCCGCCGAGCCGGTCGTAGAAGTTGTCCCAGTCGAAGGTGGAGACGGTCGCGGAGTACTCGCGGTTCTGCCGTCCGGCGGAGACGAAGTCGAGCGTGCCGCCCTGCGGGAACTCCCAGCCGAGCGCCTCGGGGGTGAGCGAGACGGCGTGCGGCTGGATGCGCGCGTAGTCGCGGTGCCAGTCGTCCGCGCGCTGGACCGGGCTGGTCGCGGCCCAGGCGTACTCGGTGATCAGATCGATGACACCGGTGGTGGCACCGAGGGTCGACGGGTCGAGGAAGGGGTGGAAGAAACGGTGGAGCCCCGGCGCCTCCAGGTCCCAGTCGACGGCCAGTACCCGTTTTCCGTTGGCGGCGAGTATCCAGGCGGTGTTGGCCAGGGCCATGGTGCGCCCGGTGCCGCCCTTGTACGAGTAGAAAGTGACGATGCGCCCGTCACGACCGGCCGTCATCCGTGTCCTCCGCATCCGTCGCAGGATCGTGTGTCTCGGGGATGTAGTTCGTCTGCGCCATCGGCCCCATCAGGCGGGGTCGTTCGGTGTGCCCGCCCCCGGCGGTGGCGGGCGGGTAGACCGCCGCGTGCCGCAGATACTGCTGGGCCGCCACCTCGACGACCTGGGGCAGGATCTGGCCGAACGCCTCCATGCTGGGCACACCCTTGGCCGCGGCGCGGCAGAATGCCCGTCCCTGACTCATCTTGATCGGCATGGTCTGTTCGAGTTTCGCGGTCAGTTCGGCTTCGGCCGCCATGCTTTCGGGGTCCTCTCGGCTCCATGGCACAACCATCGTCACCCAGGGGCGGTCCTCGGCGTCGAAGGCGGCGAGCCGCCTGCGGCGGTCCTCGTCCTGCAGGGCCCAGCGGTCGACGAGCAGGATCTCCGGCCTGCTCGGCGGCTGCTTGCCCTCACCCTGCCCCGCTTCCTCGTCGAAGGACGAGATGGTCGCCTGGTAGTTGAGGGAGCGCACCAGGTCCTCCGCGACGTAGGCGAGCGGGCGGGCGGCGGTGGGGTGGTAGGGGTTCCAGTCCTGCGGATTGTCGCCGTAGTACTGGGCGCTGCGGCCCGGGGGCAGGTCGTGCCGGGTGGGTGCGGCGACGGTGACCTGCATGGGGCGGGGGCCGCCGGCCGCACTGTTGCGCGGACCGAAGGCGCTGGGGGCGAGCCGGTAGTCGACGGGGCGTCCGGTGCCGATCCTGATCGTGTCGGCCACGTTGACGATGCGCTTGGCGAGCTCGTAGACCGCGCGCTCGTACTCCTCCGCGAAGAGCCTGAGCTTGATGAGGCCGTAGAGCCCGTCACTGACGTAACGGTCCCCGAAATCACGGTGGTTGAACTGAAGTCGCTCGGCCGGGCCCGGGAGCTGGCTCGGTGGGACGGGCACCCAGAGCGCCGGGACGATCGCCTCGGCCGGCTGATTGGAACGGGCCCGGTAGTGGATGGCGCGCTGCGCGAAGGCGTACCACTCCTTGCCGCACATCTCGCTGGCGAAGTAGCGCGGCGAGAACAGCGGAACGAACACCCGGCAGGTGGCAAGCACCTCACCGAGCCGTTCCGACCAGCCCTCGCCGGAGCGTATCTCGCGGTCGATGAAGCCCGCGGGCGCGCCCGCGGGCAGATCCGTCATGGCCAGCACATGGTCACAGAGATCCTTGAAGAGGCGTTCGACCCACATGTCGGGGTCCGTGCCACCGCCGTATCCCGGCGTATGGGCGTAGCTCAAGAAGAAATACGGTCGATGGTCCGCCGCTCGCTGCTGCGTCATCGCGTGCACACGACCCCCGTCCTGTGTGAGCACCCGCACCCGAGGAGTGAAGTGAATGCGAGCGAATTCATCATTCCGGAGCGGACCTTGCTCCACCCCCATGGCGTTCGGTCATTCAACGCCGGTTTTCAGTCATACGTTCCCGGGCTGAGCTGGCATATTCCTTGATCGAATTCGGTCTGCGGCCGTTCTTCCCAGTTGTCCCGTACACCCCCACTCCCCCGTTCGAACCGGAATTCGAGCCTCAGACTTCTTTTCGCATCAGATCCAGTAGCCGCTTTCCGCTGACGGTGAGCTCGGCGGCGCCTTCCAGTGTGTCGAGAGCCTGTGACACGCCCTCGAGACAGCGCGGATCGAATACGCCCAACGCCATCCGCTCATAGGTATCGGCCAGCAACCGGGAAAACGGAACTGGTTCTTCCTGCCAAGGAATCCGATGTTCCCAGGAGCCGTCCGCCGCGTAAAGATCCGTGACATCGGCAAGCGCCCGCAATTCGGCCCGCCGGAAACCTCTCAGCAGCGCGAACGCCAGGTCCTCCGCGCTTCCGTCCGCGGCAATTCCCAGGGCCCCGTATCCGTGCCGCCCCACGGCCGGTTCGGACGCGGCGAGACCGGTGAGCGGCGTGAGGGTGGTGAGGCTCCGGATCATTTCAGCGGCCCGCGCGGGCGCCTTCGCCTCGATCAGCACCCATGCCTCGCCGAGCCGGAACACCAGGTCCGCGGCGGCCCGGTCGTCGAGCGCCGCGGCGGCCGGCGCGGCGAAGCAGTCGCGGTACGGATCGAGGTCGTCGAGCGCCAGCTCGAACACCGGACCGAGCCCCCCGCCCGGCATCGCGAACCGGCGTACCGGCCGCCATCCGGGCGCGGCCGTCCGCGGCCGGATGATCCGCCGCTCGGCCTGAACACCACCGTCGCCGTCCCACCGGACCAGGAAACCGTCCTCGACGGCGCGCACCCGCGCCGTGCCGTGCTCCCCCGCGCCCCCGATCCGCAACGCGCCGAGCCCGGGCAGGACCAGCCGCCCGTCCGCGTGATCGACGTCCACGGGGAGGTCGAGGCCGGCCCGGACGGCGGCGACCGCGAGGTACGCCGGAAGCCGCCGCGCGGCCGTCACGTCCCCCTCCCCCGCGTGGAGCACCTCCAGCGCGCCGAGCAGCCAGGTACGGGTGTACGGGTGGGCCAGCACCTCGTCCAGACCGCGGGCCCCCTCGTCGAACGCCTCGATCGCCGCGGCCAGCTCCCAGGCCCGTGCCCAGGACTCCCCGCCACGCCCCTCCAGGTCGGCGTTGAGCCGGGCCAGCAGCATGCGGGTGAGGTCCCGCTGCGAGCCGGGCAGCTCCTCCCGCCCGGTCACCTCGGGGGCGACCAGGGAGGCCGCCGCACGGGCCTCGACGCCACGCACCAGGGCGGCCAGGTCGGCGCAGTACACGGACGGGTTGCCGAAGCCGTCGCCCGGGGCGGCGGAGCGGTACCGGTGGGTGTAGAGACCGCCGCCGCAGGACCGTACGACGGGGCACTGCCGGCAGGTCTCGCCTACGCCTGCGAGGCCGAGCTGCCGGGCCCGCACCCCGGGGTGGGAGGCCACCTCGTCGAGGGCGTGGGTGAAGACGTCGAAACCGGTGGCCGCGGCACCCTCGTAGGCGCTCTTGAGCGAGTCGACCTGCTCCAGCTGGCCGTCGGTCTCGACGACGACGAGATCGGTCGGGGCGAGCCCCAGGGACTCGGTGAGGCTGGGGCCGCCGCTCAGCGTGGAGAACAACGAGGAGAACATCCGCACCGGAACCGGACGGCCCTGCTCCTGCCAGCGGTCGAAGACCGCGAGGAGCCAGTCGGCGTAGGCGGTGGGCGCCCCGTCCGGGCGCGGCGGCGGGTCGTCCCAGGTGGCGTGCGGGAGCAGGAAGTCGATGAGCGGCGGTTCAAGTTCGGTGAGGGCGTCGAGGACCGCGTGGGGGTCGTTCTCGACATCGACGGTGCACAGGAGCCCGAGGTAGAGGTGGCGGTACCGCTCCTGCCGGAGCAGCTCCACGGCCCTGAGGACCAGCGGATGGCTGCTGCGCCCGTCGGCGTAGCGGCGGTGGCGGTCGTTGGCGGTCTTGTCGCCGTCGAGGGAGATGCCGACCCTGACACCGAATTCGTCGAAGAGGTCGAGATACCGGGGGCTGAGCTGGAGCCCGTTGGTATGGATGCGGAGGTCGAGCTCCGCCACGCCGTCCAGGGCCGCCGTCAGCGCTTCGCAGACTCGCCGCAGTCGGGCGGGCCCCGCCAGTAGAGGCTCCCCTCCGTGCAGGATCACTGACACGGAGGGCAGTGCATGTGCCTTGGCATGCTCGGCCAAACGCTGAGCAGTCCGGAAGATGACGTCGTCAGAGATAGTCTTCGGGCGGGTGCGCCAACTCTGATCCGCATGTTCATAGACATAGCAATGGTCGCAGGCAAGGTCGCACCTGCTGTGCACTTTGAGCACGATTTCACGGAAGGGGACCAGGGGTCCTGTCATTCCCTCAGTCTAGCCAGCATGCACCGCGATTCAGAGCGCGGAGCTGAAGGTCGACGCCTGGGAGTGGCGACCGGCCGAGGTGACGAACACCCGGTCGATTTTCCTGGCGGCTTCCGCGGAACCGAGGTCGATTCGAGAGAGCGGCACCGCACCCTTCTTCGCAGCAGCGAAGGGGACAGAGGTTTCGGAAGTCTTCATGGCAGTCCTTGAAGAGAGTGTTCCGGGTCAGGGAAAAGCAGCCAGTTTCTGCATCAAGACAGCTCCCGGCAGCACGACTGTACTACCCCTGACCAGCCGGGTCACTTCGACCAACTGCCCTTCACACGAGTGGATTACAGCCCTGTTACCGCAGTTGGCCGAAGCGATCACCCAGCTGCCCGGAAGGACGGAACCCGGACGGGCCGGACAGCGTCATTCGGCCGCAACGGCCCTGTCAGTCCACATCCCCTTCATGCAGTCCGTGATCCGCTCATGGGTGTCACCTGCGACATCCGTCACCCTGGCCCGCACGTAGAGCGACTCGACCTGTCGCGCGAAGCCTTCGGAGAAGGCTCCGACCAGCACCGTCTCGTGCCCGCCCACACCGCCCATCAGCGGGAACCCCGCACCGAACTCGATGAGCCTGAAGTCCACACCCGCGACGAAACCTGCGGTGGCCAGCTCCGCCGCCGCGCCGGAGACGCTCTTCCAGGGCCCGTCGGGCGCGTCCTCCTCGCCCTTCAGGACCACCCTGATGTTCCACGAGTCGATCACGGCCGTGTACTGACCGCCGTTGAGTATCCCGACGCGCCAGGCGGGCGCCCCGCCGACCAGCGCCCCCTTCACCCAGATGCCCCGCCACCCCAGGTGAGGCCTGACCGTCCGGGCATACTGCGCCCGCGCCAACACCACACCCAGCGAGAGCGCCAGAAGACTGCCCAGCACCTCCGTGTCCATCAGGTGCAGCCGCCAAGGCCACTGCGACTGGGCCCCGGGCGTCACATTGCTCCGGATCGACTCCCAGACCAGCACTGCGGTCAACACCGCGAGAAGCGCGAGTGGAACGGTGAACAGCAATACGCTCCGGCGCACCCTCACCTGCGCACCGGATACCGGAATCTCATCCCTGCCAGCATCCTCAGCCATTCGCCGTCCCCCCAATACGCCGATCGCGATGAGACCGAAGAGCGGCAATCATCGCCAGAACGAGGCTAGTTGAGCCACACTGCCACAGTGACCCGGATCACACGAGGGTATTTCAGGACTGAAAGCGCTGTCAGGACCTGCGGACCATTGCCGCACACGACAAGTCACCTCTACGCTCTTGCCGCCATCCGGTTCACCGATCGCGCATGCCGACACCCACAGACGGGAGTGAACATGACGGCGCTTCCCGGGCCGCTCCAGAGCATGGTCTTCAGGAACGCCGATCTGCCGGCGCTCTTCCACCACACGGACGAGATCGCCGTCGCGCGGCAGCGCGAGGCGGTGAACACCACCCGCTTCCAGCTCATCCTACTGGTCACGGGGGCTGTTCCGGCCGCCCTCCCCTGGCACGCCGAGGTGGCCGGGACGTTCCAACTCACCGAATCCGTGAGCGTGTTGGCCTACCTGGGTGTCCTGATCACGACATACCTCTCGGCCCGGCGCAAAGCAAAGTCGCATTGGCAACTCAACCGCTCGGCGGCGGAGTTCATCAAGTCGATGTGCTGGCGCTACTCGGTGCACGGCTCACCGTTCGACACCGGTACGCATCACCCGGAGGCGGTGTTCGCCAACCGGCTGGAGGAGGGGCTCCAGGAGCTCCGCAAGGTGGGGTGGGCCGATCCGCGCGATCTGACTGCCGATTCGGGCGGGCTGATCACCGACTCGATGCGCGAGCTGCGGGAGAAGGCGTTCACCGTACGCAAGGAGACATACGTCCGGGACCGGCTGATCGAGCAGCGGAACTGGTACCGCAGGCGGCAGGAGGTCTCCCGGCGGGCCACTCTGGTCTGGTCGACCACGATCGGCGCGCTGACCGCGCTCGCGCTGGTGTTCGCGGTGCTGAGGACGTTCTCCGTGGCCCAGTCCTTCGCCCTGACGGGGGCGCTCTCCGCCGCGGCGGCCGCCTGCCTCGCCTGGAGCGAGATGCGCCGCCACCACCCGCTGATCTCGGCGCACTCCCTGGTGGAGGAGGACCTGGAGGCCATGCAGGTGGCGATGGAGACCACGTTGACCGAGCGTCAGTGGCCGGGGGCGGTCTTCGAGACCGAGCGGATCGTCTCCCCGCAGCACACCGACTGGCTGGCCCGCCACCAGATGTGACGGCCAGCCGGGGGGTCCGCCGGGTCGGCGTCAGTCGCGTTCGACGCCGTCGCGCCAGATGATCGTGACCGGGCGGCCCAGGCTCCGGGCGTAGGTCACGATGTCGCCCGTGCCGCCGAGGCCGCGGGCGGGCCGCCCGTCCCAGACCGCGAGGAGGCGGTCGCAGTGGTCGGCGATGTAGGCGCCCGCCGCGTAGTACGCCTCGTCGGTGGAGTGCGGGTAGCCGAGGCGGACCTCCCGGACCGCCCGGTCCTTGAGGGCCCGGTAGCGGGCGAGTTCGGCCGCGTCGGCGAAACAGGACTCGTAGTCGCCGCTCGGGATGACCACGGTGAGGTCCGCGCCGCGGGCCAGGGCGAGGTCGGCGAAGAGCTGGTCGGCCCCCACTGCCAGGCTGGAGAGCGCCTCCAGGGAGCCCTCGAGGCCGCCGAGCGCCGCCCGCAGACCCGCCAGCACATGGGCGTGGGCCTCTTCCGGGATGGTGCGATGACCGGTCACTCCGATGCGATTCACGGACCCGAACCCCCTGAGGTGTCTGCCGGGGGCCCGGAGAAACCCTCCGGCTGGCACAGCGTCCGCCCCCGTTGCTCCTGCGTGACCGACCTGCCCCACATCATGCCAAATGCCGCGGGTCGAGCGGGAGCCCCCGCCCGGCATTCGGACGAGGGCTCCTTGCGTGGTCGGCCGCCTGTTCGAGGGGGCGGAACCGGGGGTGCCGGAGTGTCAGTAGATGCTGACGCCGTACGCGCTCAGCGCCTCGGTGACCGGCTGGAAGTACGTGGTGCCGCCCGAGGTGCAGTTGCCGCTGCCGCCCGAGGTGAGACCGATCGCGCTGGAACCGGAGTAGAGCGGGCCGCCCGAGTCGCCGGGCTCGGCGCAGACATTGGTCTTGATCATGCCGTAGACGATGTCGCCGTTTCCGTAGTTAACCGTGGCGTTGAGGCCGGTGACCGAGCCGCCGTGGGTGCCGGTGGTGGAGCCCCGGCGGGTGACGGACATACCGACCGTGGCGTTGGCGGCGCCGGTGATGTCGACGCTGCCCACGGTGCCCTCGTGGGAGACCGCGGAGTTGTCGTACCGGACCAGGCCGTAGTCGTTGGTGGGGAAGCTGGAGCCGACCGTCGGGCCGATGCTCGTCGAGTTCGACGAGTTGGTGTACCAGGGCGGGTTGCCGTCGGTGCAGTGACCGGCGGTCAGGAAGTAGTAGGTACTGCCGCTGCGGACGTTGAAGCCGAGGGAGCAGCGCCAGCCGGGGGCGTATATCGCGTCGCCGCCGGAGATGAGCTTTCTGATCTGCCCGCTCGTGCGCTCGATCTTCAGTGCGCCCGCGTTGGCTCCGGCGGTCTGCTTGATCCGCTCGATGTCGGCCTTGGAGACCGTGCTGTCGGCGGTGACCACGAGCTTCTTGGTCGCCGGGTCGACGTTCCAGGCCGTGCCCGCCACGTCGGCGCCGAGCACGGCGTCGCTCGCGGCGGAGAGCTGTTGGGCGCTGAAGGTGGTGGGTGAGTCGGCCTGGGCGGCGGGAACGGCCAGTGCGGCGACGGCGACGAGACCGGCGGCGATGGCGACGGCCCGGGTGCGCCTGGCGGTGGAACCGAGGGGGGCGGTGCGCTTGATCCTCACTTTTCATCCTCCCGAGGGGAAGTCGGGGGTCCGCCTGTGGGGTGGTCGGACCCGTGAGGCGCAGTCGTCGGCACGGCGAGTGACCCGCGCCGCGGGAATGCCGTGCTCCTGACAAGCGCTGCGAGGGAGTATTCAAGGCGTCAACTTCCGGCGCAAGAGGGCCCGTTGGCCCGCACTCGCCGCCCGTACGGGAAACGGCCCCGACGGCGCAGGTGGCGCCGGGGGCCGTCGTTCCGGATATCTATGACGTGACGTCAGCCGTCCACGCGGTTGCGCTCCCCCGCCTCGACGGCGAGGGAGAGGGTGTTGCCTGGCGGCGGGAAGGGGCAGATGAAGTGGTCGGCGAAGGCGCACGGCGGCAGCAGCGCTCGGTTGAGATCGACCGTCACACTGCCGTCCCCGGCGGGCGCGGCGGGCCGCAGGAACCGGAAGCGGTAGCTGCTGTTGCCGCTGGTGGCGTCGGCGAAGACCGCCCAGAGCGAGCCGTCCGGCTCGACCGCGACCCGCAGCGTGTGCTCCCGGCCGTCCGCCTCGAAGGCGATCTCCCCGGCGAGCCCGAGACCGCGCTCCACCCCGTCGGCGTTCTCGACCCGGACGGTGCGGGCGTTGTCATAGGGGCGGAAGGTGCCCGGGAGGACCCAGCGCGGGTCGTACGGGGTGGCCTCGATGGCCCGGAAGGCACGCCGCGCCGGGGAGTCCGGGTCGAAGTCGCGGACCGCCCGGAGTCCTTCCCGGCTCAGCACGACCAGCCGTCGGCGGCCGTGGGCGACGCGGGAGGTCTCGATCGGGCCGCGGTCGGCGGTGAGGCGGACCTCGCCGGTGAAGGGCTCGCCGTCGACGGTCAGCCCGTCCTCGGCCGAGGCGCTGAGCACGACCGCCCCGTCGTCCTCCCGCCACTGCCCGGGTACGCCGGGGATACGGCCCTCGGGGTGGTCGGAGAGCCAGTGGGTGCCGGTGAGGGAGAGCGGTCCGTAGGGGCCGGCGACCGTGGCGGTGCGCTCCTCGTGCCAGTGCTTCCAGTCCTGTGCCGCCTGTTCGGCTCCGTGCGGCTGCGGTGCGTCCGTGCTCATGGCGTCAACCCTTCCACACCGGCTCGGCGAGTCCCAGGTGCGACCGCAAAGTGGAGCCGGTGTACGCGGTACGGAACACCCCGCGCTCCCGCAGGAGCGGGACGACCCGGTCGACGAAGCCGTCCAGGCCGCCGGGGGTGAGATGCGGTACGAGGATGAAGCCGTCGGCGGCCCCGGCGGCGACGAACCCGATGAGCTGCTCCGCGACCGTGCGGGGGCTGCCCACGAAGGACTGACGGCTCGTCGTCTCGATGACGGTCTGCCGGATCGACAGCCCCTTCTCCTCGGACAGCGCCCGCCACCGCGCCGCCACGGCGAGCGGGTCGCCGTACGTGACCCTGCCCCGGGCGAGCGCGGCCGCGGGGTCCGGGTCGATGGCCGGAAGCGGTCCGTCGGGGTCGTAGGAGGAGAGGTCGCGGCCCCAGACCTGTTCCAGGGCCAGCAGCGCGTTCTGCGGGGAGACCTGCCGGCGGCGGATCCCGGCCGCTTCCTCGTGGGCCTCGGCGTCGCTGTCGCCGAGCACGAAGGTGACCCCGGGCATGATCTTCAGCTCCTCGGGGGCCCGGCCGTACTTCGCCAGCCTCGACTTGACGTCGGCGTAGAAGGCGCGGCCCGCCTCCAGGGTGCCGTGGCGGGTGAAGACGATGTCGGCGGCGGACGCGGCGAACTCGCGGCCCTCCGGGGAGTCCCCGGCCTGGATGACGACCGGGCGGCCCTGCGGGGAGCGGGGCACCGTGAACTCGCCCTCGACGGTGAAGTGCTGTCCGTGGTGCCGGACCGGGCGCGGGGTGCCCCCGGGGGTCCAGCTGTCCCACAGCTCCCGGGCGGTGACCACGAACTCGGCGGCCCGGGTGTACCGGTCGGCCGGGTCGAGGTAGCCGCCGCGCCGGAAGTTCTCGCCGGTGAAGGCGTCCGGTGAGGTGACCACGTTCCAGGCGGCCCGGCCCTCGCTGAGGTGGTCGAGGGTGGCGAGGCGGCGGGCCAGCTCGTAGGGCTCGTTGAAGGTGGCGCTGAGCGTGGCGGCGAGACCGATCCGGTCGGTGACGGCGGCCAGCGCGGAGAGCACGGTGAGGGATTCGGGGCGGCCGACCACGTCCAGGTCGTGGATGCGTCCCTTGTGCTCGCGCAGCCGCAGTCCCTCGGCGAGGAAGAAGAAGTCGAACGTGCCCCGTTCCGCGGTGCGGGCCAGGTGCTCGAAGGAGGAGAAGTCGATCTGGCTCCCGGCGCGGGGATCGGCCCAGACGGTGGTGTTGTTGACGCCCGGGAAGTGGGCGGCCAGGTGCATCTGCTGGGGCGCGGTGGTCATGCCCGCTCTCCTCGGGTGGCGTACCGGTTGGCGGGGCGGGCCAGCCCGAGGTGCTCGCGCAGGGTGCCGCCCGGGTAGAAGGTGCGGAACAGGCCGCGGTGCTGGAGCAGGGCCACGGTGCCGTTGACGATCCGTTCGAGGTCGCGCCCGGGGGTGATGGGCGTGAGGTGGAAGCCGTCGACGGCTCCGGCGCGGTGCCACCGGGTGATCAGCTCGGCGAGGTCCACCGGGCCGCCCCGGTGGTACGACCCGCCCGCGGCCGACGGCGGACCGCTCTCCAGCCCGGGTTCCGGGGCGCTCTCGGCGTCGCCGAGGTCCACGGTGAGCGCGGCCAGGACCCGGAGCGCGCCGGGGTCGCGTCCGTACGCCGCGGCGCGCCGGCGCAGTTCGGCGCGGGCCTCGGCGGCGCGCTCGGGGGTGGTGGCCCGGACCAGGGCGACATCGGCGTGGCGGGCGGCGGTCCCGCGGGCCGGACCGCCCGTCGCGTCGATGACGGTGACCGGGCGGCCCTGCGGGGGCCGGGGCACGATCGCCGGGCCCCGGACGGAGAAGAAGGCGCCCTCGAAGTCGATGTGGTGCAGTCTGCCGCGGTCGATGAAGCGTCCGGTGGCGACGTCCCTGATCTCGGCACCGTCCTCCCAGCTGTCCCAGAGCCGGGCGCCCGCGTCGGCGCACTCCCCCGCCTCGCGCCACAGCTCCTCGGCGGGCGCCGCCGGGCGCCGGCCGAACAGCCGGGCCTCGGCCTCCGTCGCCGACACCTCGGCCCGCCAGCCCGCCCGGCCCCGGCTCACCCAGTCCAGGGTGGCCACGGCGGACGACACGTGGAACGGCTCGGTGTGGGTGGTGGTGACGGTGGGCACCAGGCCGATCCGGCGGGTGGCGGGCGCGACCCGGGCGAGTACGGCGAGGGCGTCGGGCCCCGGTCTGGCGAAGGAGTCGCCGAGGGTGACGAAGTCGAGGGCGCCGTGCTCGGCGAGCCGGGCCAGTCCGGTGTAGTGCCCGGGGTCGTACCGGGGCGGGCCGCCGATCTCGGCGGCGAGGTGCAGGGGTGCGGTCGGGGGCATGGGGTGTACCTCTCGGGGTGGGTGGGGGCGCTTCGGGCGCCCCGGTGGCGGGGCGCGGCCGGCTCTCGCCTCAGGCGAGGTCCCTCAGGAACGTGAGCGCCGCGCGGGCGGTCGCGTCGTTCCGCCGGAAGGCCGGGCCGCCGGTGCGCGGCCGGGTGAACACCGCGCCGGTGCGGGCGCTGGTGTACGGGCCGAGCGCGAAGCGACGCGGGTGCGGCAGGCCGTCGCGGCCCAGGACGTGGCCGGTGTCGGGGTCGACGGCGAGCAGCCCGGTGGCGGTGGCGAGGGCCCCGTCCGCGTACAGCTCCTGGAGCAGGGGGCTGCGGGTGCGTTCCAGGGCGGGATCGGGCAGCCGGGCCTCGATCAGGGTGCGGGCCGCCGTCCGCGGGCCCGGTACGGTGGCGCTGCCCGCCAGGAAGAGACCGCGCCGCTCATCGGTGCCGACGGTCATGTCCGCGCCGAGAAACCGCACGATTCCGGCCCGGGAGAGTGCGAGGAGCTGGTGCAGCCGGGGGCCTGGCGGCCCGGAGGCGAGGAAGCCGAAGAATCCGTGCCACCAGCTGCCGAGGTCGCCGAGGCGGGCCAGCTGCCCGTGCACGGAGAGCAGCCCGAGGAAGACGGCGAGGTCCTGGCTGTACGCGGGGTCGTGACGGCGCGTCAGGTCGGCGGTTATGTAGTCGCGCATCCCTTTCTGGAGGGCGTCGTGGGAAGGATGGCGCACCCCGCTCAGGGGGCGGTCGAGCGCGTCGAGATCGAGCCGGTCCGCGGGGTCGGGCACGGCGGCGGCGACGAGTGCGGCCAGTTCGTCCCCCGCCGGGTCGGCCGCCGCGTACCGATCCTCGAAGTCCGCCCGGTCGCCCCTGGTGCGCTCGGGGTGGGCGGTGAAGAGCCGGTGGTAGTGGGCGTGGCCGAGCTCTTTGTCGATATGTGGCCACACGTCGCGCCGGAAGTCGAGCGGGCCGTCCGCCTTCAGCAGCTCCTCCGTCCGGTCCGGGCCGAAGAAGCGCGGCAGCGGCGGCTTCTCGCCCTGCCAGCCGTAGCCGATCTTGGAGTGGTACGGGACGCCCCGGCGCGATCCGACGTACAGCACCGGCTCCTTTCCGGACGGCAGGTACGCGCCGTCCGCGTGGCGGCCGCCGCGGCCCTCGGTGAGCAGCACCATCAGGTCGACGAAGGCGAGCCCGAAGCCGCGTACGAGGACCGGTTCCCCGGCGGGCACGGCGCCCAGATCGGTGTCGGCGGTGAAGTCGGGCGGCAGATGGAGAAGCCCGTGCCGTCGGGCGAAACCGCTCAGCTCCTCGTGTTCCGGGTCGGGTTCGGCGTCGAGGTGGCCGACGGCGAGGACGACGGCGTCGGTGAGCAGCGGTGTGCCGCGCCCCTCCAGCCAGACCCGCTGGCGGCCTTCGCGCGATCCGGAGACCCGTACGGCGCTGCCCCGGTGCCAGTGGACGGCGACGCGTTCCGGCAGCGCGGCCACGGCTCGCTCGTACACCCAGCGCAGGTAGGCGCCCTGCACCCGCCGGCCCGGGAAGCCGTCGTCCGCCAGGGTCCCGATCCCGTCGAGGAGCCCGGCGTCGGCCCGCGCCGCGTCCGGGGGCGCCGCGCGTCCGCTCCGTACGTCGGCGGCCCAGGTGTGCAGCGCGGGCCCGGGGCGGACCGGACCCGCCATGCGGACCGTGTCGTCGGTGAACATGGTGACGTCCTCGGCCCGGGAGTTCATCCAGAGCAGCGGTGACTGGTCGTGCCGCCAGACCCGTCCGCCGCCGGGCGGGTGCGGGTCGACGACGTGGATGGTCAGCGGGTGGTCGCCGTACACGTCGGGGGCGTTGGCGGCGATACGTTCGAGCAGTCCGGTGCCGCTGGGGCCGGCGCCTATGACGACGAGTGTCGGCGTCCCGCTCACCGGGCACCGGCCGGGATGCTCGTGGGACGGATGGGGGCAGGGGGCTGCGCGGGCATGCGAAGGCTCCGTGGATGCAGAGATCGGACACGGGTGTGCCTTCGGCCGTCGCACAACGCGGACCGGGCCCCTCAGCGCCGGTCCACCCCCGAGACAAGCGCTGCCGACGGCGTGTTGTCAACGCCCGTCCACACTGTGGGCCTTACCACCGGGCTCGGTTGACGGTTGGTCGGATGCCTGTTCCACTGGGGCCATGCATCCGCAGCAGTGGCTGGTCAAGCGCTCCCACATCGACTTCGGTCGCGTGTGGTCCGCCTCCTGTTGAGCCGACCCCCTGCGTCTTCGCGCTTCTTCGCCCCGGGCCCCGTACGGCGCCCGGGTGCCGCTTCCCACGCGCCTTCGGCGCGCAACGCCGCTTCGCCCCTCCCCTCATCTCGCCTCGCCGTACGGCCCGTGGTTCGCCGCACCTCGGCGCGTCGCCCCGTCCGGGTCAGCAACCGCAGTCGCATCCGCAATCGCAGCAGTCGCATCCATCACAGCAGTCCCCGCAGTTACTGCAACAGTCACACGCCTCGCAGCAGTCTCCGCAGTCGCATTGGCTGCAGAGGCCCTCGCGGCGCTGATGGCTCCACGGGTCCTCGAACGTGCCGCAGCACATCTGGCAGGTGCAGGCCAGCCCGGCCCAGACGAGACAGCCCGCGATGAGACCGCGCCGGTCGCGCGGCGGCTCCGGCGGGAGCTGCGGCGGGCTCACGGGGCCGCCGGGGCCCGGTGCGTACGGGTTGCCCGGCGGCGGCCCGAAGGATCCGTCCGGGCGGGTGCCGGTCACCGCGGCCCCGTCCAGGAGTACGCCGTCCGCCCGGTGCGAGCACGCCTCGGTACCGAAGGCCCGGTCCACCGACCGGCGCAGCTCGTGCGCGAGCAGCACATGGGCCAGCTTGGCATCGGTGAACTCGGCGTCGCGCAGCGCCAGCCGCACCCCGTGCAGCGCGTCGTCGCACAGCCGTCGCGCCTCGGCGCGCGAGGTGCCGGTCGCGGTCAGCGGGTTCCACGCACCCGACGCGGCGTCGGCCGCCTGGTCCTCCACGGCGTCCAGCAGATGTGCCAGGCGTCCGAAGAGGCGGCCGGCCTCGGCGAGCGGTTCCGCGTTCCGCGGCTTCCCGGCGAGTACCGCGGTGTGCGCGAAGGCGGCCGCGGTGGCGGTCTCGGTGGGTTCGGTGACAGTGAGCAGCGAGGTGCCCGGACCGGCGGCCAGCTCGATGCCGGTCTGCCGGTCGACGGCGTCCACCAGCAGTGCCGTGTCGAAGCCGAGCCGGGCCCCGGCGCGCGCCCCGGCCCTGTCCCAGCCCGCGGCGACCCGGCGCGCGGCGGCCGCGACCGGACGGCGCCTCAGCAGGCCGTCCCCGTCCGCGACATGGTCCCGGACCTTCGCCGAGGCGAGCACCAGGGAGACGGCGGCGGCCAGCCGGGCCCCCTCGCCCCGGGCGACCGGGGCGGTGCGCATGGCGCGCAGCGGGCAGGGGCCCGCCGTACGCCGCCATCCGGTGGTGCGCTCGGACTGGGCCTCCGTCAGGACGGAGACGATCAGCCCGTCATAGTTCGTCACGACTCTGGCGAATTGTCCGTGGTCGGAGCGGAGGGCCAGGCAGAGTCCGCAGAGGTGCGCCATCCACTCGATCCTGAGCCCTTCGGACAGGCGATGAGTGCAGGGCCTGACGATTCCGAACACGACGATCCCCCGAGAGTCCTTCTTCTGTGCGCCGGGCTCACGCGGCCGGGCGACAGGCATCGTATTCGAGCGTTCCCCCACCCGTACGCCCCCGGCCTCACCCGTACGGCCCGAAGCATCATATTTTCTTTCCTTCAGACTCCCGATGCGGGAGAAACCCTGACGAATCGACAGATCCTCTGCACCAGTACCGTCACGAAACCCCTGCGCGCCGACTATCCACTTGGCGCACGATCCGCATCATGGACGACCATAGGGAGACGAAAGAGATGCGGACATCACGGAACCGCGGTGAGAGGAGGCGTCCATGGGATCGGTGCGCAAGGCAAGTGCCTGGCTGGGCCTCGTGGAGGACAACGACGAGCGGTACTACGACGACGAGTACGCCGAGGGCGCACAGACCGGGACCGGTCCGGCCTGGGTGACCGACCCGCGGATGCAGGTCGCGGCGGAGGCCGCCGAGGAGACGGACCGCCGGATCGCCACCGTCACCCCGGACAGCTTCCGGGACGCGCGGGCCATCGGCGAGCTCTTCCGGGAGGGCGTCCCCGTGATCGTCAACCTCACGACCATGGACCCCACGGACGCGAAGCGGGTCGTCGACTTCGCGGCCGGCCTGATCTTCGGACTGCGCGGCTCGATCGAGCGCGTGGCCACCCGGGTCTTCCTGCTGAGCCCGGCAGACACCCAGATCGTCACCGAAACCGCCGGCCGGCCGGCCGACGGCTTCTTCAACCAGAGCTGAGCGAGGTGCTCGCCGGACGGCCCGGGGGCGGACGGGACGCCGCCTCCTAACGGAAGGCATCCAGACCGGTGAGCGCCTTGCCCAGCACCAGCTGGTGCATCTCCACGGTCCCCTCGTACGTGAGCACCGACTCCAGGTTCGTCGCGTGGCGCATCACGGGGTACTCCAGCGAGATCCCGTTGGCGCCGAGGATCGTGCGCGCGGTACGGCAGATCCCGATCGCCTCCCGCACATTGTTGAGCTTCCCGAAACTGACCTGCTCCGGGCGGAGCCTGCCCGCGTCCATCCGCCGTCCCAGGTGGTGGGCGAGCAGGATGCCCTTGTGCAGCTCCACGGCCATGTCCGCGAGCTTGGCCTGGGTGAGCTGGAAGCCGCCGATCGGCCGGCCGAACTGCTCCCTGGTCCGCGCGTAGTCCACCGCCGCCTCGAAGCTGGCGCGGGCCGCGCCCATGGCGCCCCAGACGATGCCGTACCGGGCATGGCCGAGACAGCTGAGCGGACCGCGCAGACCGGTGACGCCCGGGAGTACGGCATCGGCGGGCAGCCGCACCTCGTCGAGGACGAGCTCGCTGGTGACCGAGGCACGCAGCGACCACTTGTGCCTGATCTCCGGAGCGGAGAAGCCCGGGGTGCCGGCCGGCACGGCGAATCCGCGGATTCCGTCGTCGGTCTGCGCCCAGACCACGGCGACCCCGGCGACCGAACCGTTGGTGATCCACATCTTGCGGCCGTTCAGCACCCAGTCCCCGCCGTCACGGCGGGCATGGGTCCGCATTCCGGCCGGGTCGGAACCGTGGTCCGGCTCGGTGAGCCCGAAGCAGCCGATGATCTCACCGGCCGCCATGCCCGGCAGCCAGCGCAGGCGCTGCTCCTCGGAGCCGAAGCGGTGGATGGCGTACATGGCGAGCGAGCCCTGCACGGAGACCAGGGAGCGGATGCCCGAGTCGGCCGCCTCCAGCTCCAGGCAGGCCAGCCCGTACTGGACGGCGGTGGCGCCCGCGCAGCCGTACCCCTGGAGGGACATCCCGAGCGCGCCGAGCGAACCCAGCTCGCGGGCCAGCTCCCGGATGCCGGGCAGCTCGCCGTTCTCGTACCACTCGGCGATGTGCGGCAGGACCCGGTCGGCGGCCCAGTCGCGGACGGTGGCCCGGATCGCCAGGTCCTCGGCGCCGAGGAGGTCGTCGATGCCGAGCGGGTCGGCGGGGTCGAAGGGAGGGAGTTTCGAGGGCTCGGTGCTGGACACGTGGATGCCTCCGGCGGCTCGCGCGACGCTAAAACTAGCAGTGGTAGTTACGAACTCGCCCCGACGTTACGGCTCAGTGCGCCGCCCGTCCAGAGCCGGTCGCCCCCGCGGGTCGGCGCCGCCCCTGCCGCGGCAGCGGCCGCTGGGCGCAGCCGGGTCCGGCGCTCTCGCCCGGTGCTTCGAGGCTCTCGCGCGCCGTCTGCGTACCGGCCGGAGCCGGCTCCCCCTCGGGCGCCGGCGGCGGGCAGTCCATCCGCCGCGGCAGGCGCAGCGCGGCGAACGCCCCGGCCAGCAGCAGGGCGGCGCTGACCAGCAGCGTGACGTGCAGTCCGGTGACGAAGGAGGTGCGGGCGGTGGAGCGCAGCAGCGCGCCCAGCGGCCCGCCGAGCTCTTCCGCCACCTGGTACGCCTCGCCCAGCGAGTGGGCGGCGGCAGCACGGGCCCCGGCCGGGACACCGGCTTCGGGAAGCTTCGAGAGGCCCGGCGCGTAGGCGGCGTTCATGACGCTGCCGAGCAGGGCGATCCCCATGCCCGCGCCGAGCTGGTACGAGGTCTCGCCGATCGCCGCCGCCCCGCCCGCCCGGTCGGCGGGGGCCTCGCTGAGCATGGACTCGTACGCCCCGAAGAGCGTGCACTGGAGCCCGAAGCCGAGGAAGACGAAGGCCACCACGAGCAGGAGGGGCCGGTCGTGCTGGCCCATCGCGGTCAGCACGAGCACCGAGACGGCGGTGAGCACGAAGCCCCAGCCGACCATCCGGCGCGGGCCGGCATGGCGCAGGGTGTACGAGCCGGTGGCGCCCGCGGCCATGGCGGCCAAGGTGAGCGGCAGCAGCCGCAGACCGGTCTCCAGCGGGCTCAGGCCGAGGACGAGCTGGAGGTACTGCACCGCTATGAGCTCCAGCCCGACCAGGGCCAGCATGGCGAGGACGATGCAGCCCACCGCGGTGGAGAAGGCGGGCCGGGTGAACAGCCCGATGTCGATCAGCGGGTTCGCGCGCCGCTTCTGACGGCGTACGAACACGACGAGCAGCACCGCCCCGATCAGCAGTGGAGCGAACGCGGCCAGGGTCGGCGCCCCTTCGCCGGTGCCCACCCGCTTCACGCCGAGGACCACCCCGAGCACCCCGGCCGCCGCCATCAGCGCGCCCAGCACGTCCCACGGGCCGTCGTGGCTGCCGCGCGACTCGGGCAGGAGCAGCCGCCCGACCGGCAGGACCAGCGCCATCAGCGGAACGTTGATCAGGAAGACCGAGCCCCACCAGAAGTGTTCGACGAGGAAACCGCCGACGACCGGGCCGGCGGCGGCACCCACCGCCGAGACCGCGCTCCAGATGCCGATCGCCACGGCCCGTTCGTGCCGGTCGGGAAAGACCTGGCGGAGGATCGACAGCGTCGCGGGCATGATCATCGCGCCGCCGACCCCGAGCAGCGCGCGCGCCGCTATGAGGACACCGGGGCTCCCGGCCATCGCGGCGAGTGCGGAGGCGACGCCGAAGAGGGCGTAGCCGAGCAGCAGCACCCGGCGGCGGCCGACCCGGTCGCCGAGGGTGCCGAAGAGGACCAGGAGCGAGGCGCAGACGAGCGGATAGGCGTCGACGATCCAGAGCAGGGCGCCCGCGTTCGGCCGCAGGTCCTCGGTGACGGCGGGGACGGCGACGTGGAGCACGGTGGAGTCGAGCGCCACGAGCAGGAGGCTGAGGCAGAGGACGACGAGGACGACCCATCGATGGGCACCGTCGGCCGATGGGCGCAGCCGGAATCGGCCTGCGGTCGTCCCGGACATGCATGTACCTCCCAAGGTCCTCGCGCGCGGCGGGCCAACCGGGGGTGCGGCCGTTCGCCGCCCCTCATGGCCCGGCATCGACGGGCGAGTGATCCGTCAGCGTACGCGAGTTCGGAGCCCTTACACGTGGCCCAACTCATACCCGTTCGGGCCGTGCGATGTGGCGTGGGCCACGCCGGACCGGCGCCGGGACCTGCGGGGACACCCCCTCCGTACCCGGCACAGGACGGTACTCGGCCCGCTGTGCGGTCCGTCCGCCGGGCCCGGCCGGAAGCGGCGGGTGACCGGTCCGGCACGTTCCGTTCCACCGCCGCGAGCGGACGGATAAATTCATACCGGCACCTCCCGAGCTTTTCCGTCCACGGCCAAACACCCTTCCGAAATGCGTGCGAAATCAATAACGGAAGGACCCGCCGGGGCGCCTCCACGGGTCAGGAATTAAGACCTCACTGAGACATAGTCCACATCACATCGTCATCACGAAGAGACCGGATCGCCCTGGTCCCGCACTAACTCGCTGTAACGTCGATTGGGTGCGTACCGACATCTTTGCCCGGCTGGACCGGGAGCCGGAGCCGCCGAAGATAGAGCCACCGCGGATGAGCCGTCACCGCATCGCGCTCTTCGGCGGGACGTTGGCGTTCTATCTCGCCATCGTCGTGGCCGTGCTGGTCTCGTCCTGGCTTGTGACTCTGGACTGGAAGGTCATGCTGTTCCGGCCGTACCAGCAGTGGCCGGAAATCCACGCGTTCCTCGACTACTACGTCGTGCTCGGCCAGCGCGGGCCCACCGCGACCATGGTCGCCTGCTGGCTCGGCTGGCGCTCCTGGCGGCAGCACACGCTGCGGCCGCTGCTGACGCTGGGCGCGGCTCTGCTGCTGCTCAATGTGACGGTCGGCGCGGTCAAGATCGGCCTGGGGCGCCTCGGACCGCACTACGCGACCCAGATCGGCTCCGCCGAGCTCTTCGCCGGCGGCGACATATTTCCCTCCGGGCACACCGCCAACGCGGTGGTGACCTGGGGAATCCTCGCCTATCTGGCGACCACTCCGAGGGCCCGGCGGTACCTCTCGGCGATGTCGGCGATCGTCTCGCTCGGCGTCGGCCTCACCACCGTCTATCTCGGTACGCACTGGCTGAGCGACGTTCTGCTGGGCTGGGCCGCCGGGCTGCTGATCATGCTGGGGCTGCCCTGGGTGGAGCCGCTGATCACCCGGGCCGAGGCCTGGATCTTCGCCCAGCGCGAGCTCCTGGGGCTGGGCCGTCCCGCCCCCGCCGTGCCGGTGGCGGCCGGCGGCCCGCTGACGGTGCCGCTGCCGCAGCAGGACAGCGGCGAGGTCCCGGCGCAGAGCCCGGCACAGAGCCCGGAGCCGGTCGCCGCGAGCGGGCGCCCGCGTACGCACGCGTCGCATCCGGTGCGCTCGGAGCGGACCCCGGTCACGCCGGCCGGCAGCCGCCGCCCTCCGCACGCGGACCGCACCCCGCGCGGCGGTACGGCCCCGGCCCGGCCGGTGGCCGGCAGCTGAGCCCCGGCGCGCCGGGAGGCCGGTACGCACCACCGCCCCCTGGCACGCAGGAAGGCCCCGACTCCGGTCGGGGCC